>DAOWDM010000065.1 GCA_030639035.1 Alphaproteobacteria bacterium | reverse complement strand
TATGATTCGTACAAACGGGCATAATAAATTGTTGGCATTGGCAGAAAACTCTTCTGTGCCTGTTATTAATGGACTTACGGACTATTCACACCCTTGCCAGATTATGGCTGATATTTTGTGTTATGAGCATCATCGTGGCTCAATTGAAGGTAAAGTCATTACATGGTGCGGAGACGGCAACAACGTTGCTATAAGCTGGATTCATGCTGCTGCAAAATTCGGTTTTGAAATGCGTCTTGCATGTCCTAAAGAGCTTCTTCCTGACCAAAAAACAATAGACACTGCTCGTGCGGAAGGTGCTAAAATCATTATTGAGCAAGATATTGTAAAAATGGTTGAAGGTTCGGACTGTGTTGTTACTGATACTTGGGTGTCTATGGGCGACGAGGCATCTAACCGTTTAGAGATATTGAAACCTTATCAAGTTACAGCTAAACTTATGGGCAAAGCTAAGTCTGACGCTGTATTTATGCACTGTCTGCCTGCTCACAGAGGAGAAGAAATGACTTCAGAAGTAATAGATGGTTTGCAGTCTATTGTATTTGATGAAGCAGAATGTCGCCTTCACGTTCAAAAAGCTATTTTAAACTGGTGTTTGAGTTAATATGATTATACGGAAAATCTTTTTTGTAATACTTGGTATTTTGGCTGTTTCTGCTTGTGCTGATAAGCCTCCTGTTGTTGATTCTTCTGAAGTTCAAGAAGTTTCGCAAAAAACTCCGCAGTTCAATGAATTAAGATTTCTTGATAGACCACAAATAAAACTAAACGCTAAAAGCATTAGATTTGTTTCAAAATATGAAGCTCCGTTCAGAGCTCCGAATGTTGAGCATCTTATGCCGTTTGCTCCAGAAAGAATAATGCGAAGATGGGCTGAAGATAGGCTTGTAGCTACAAAAAAAGGCTCAAATGTTATCAAAGTTATAGTCAATGATGCTAGCGTATTTGAAGAAAACAAAGAAGGCGGCGGACTGTTTGGTAGTGAAGATAAAGACCATTACACTGCACGTTTAGATATATTGATTCAAATTATAGATACTGATGACAAAATCATAGCAAGAGCAACTGCCTATTCGTGGCTTAAACATACTATTCCAGCAAAAACCAGCCTTAATGATAGAGAAAAAATATGGTTTTCCATAGTCAATAAACTTGTAAAGGGGATAGATGTTCAGCTTGTCAAAGCTATTAACAAATATCTTGCGGATTATATTGCAGAATAACTCTAAAATCTCACAAATAAAAAATCATATCTTTGAACTGATAAAACTCGCTATTCCTGTGATAATTGCTCGTATCGGCATTGTTTCTATGGAATTTGCCGATACGCTTATGGTTGGAAGGTTAAGTGCTGCAGAGCTTGCATATCAAGGTATAGCATATGTCCCTATTCTTATTCTAGACGTTATACTGTTAGGTCTTCTTAACGGAACTCTTGTAATGATTGCCAAGTTCTTTGGTTCTAAGGAATATAAGGAATGCGGAGCTGTTTTGTGGCGTTCTGCTATGTACGCCTTTCTTTTAAGTGTTACAGCTCCATTGGTGTGTGTTTTTGGTGAGGAAATTTTGCTTTTAACAGGGCAAACTCCAGAATTATCAAAAGGTGGAGGAATAGTTGTTTTTATTCTTGGAATCGGCGTTCCGCTGACAATGCTTCATTTCGTTGCTGTATCTTTTTTAGAGGGTATAAGTCGTCCTACACCTGCAATGATAATGATGATTATAGCAAATATTTTAAATGTTTTTCTAAACTGGGTGTTTATTTACGGCAACCTTGGCTTTGAATCTATGGGAGCTGTAGGTTCTGCTTTGGCAACGGTAGGCATAAAGATATTTTTACTGATTAGTATAATTATTTATATTTTTAATATGAAAGACCATGAAAAATACGGCATAAAAATAAAGCCAAAATGGAACTGGAATTCTTGGAAGTTCCAAAGAAAACTAGGCTATGCTTCAGCAGTAGGAGTTGGTGCTGAAGCTACAGCATTTGCAACTTTAAGTATTTTCGCTGGTTGGATTGGAATAATTCCGCTTGGAGCATATTCGATAGTATTTAACCTGCTTGCCTTAATCTTTATGATAGCGTTGGGTCTTGGAATTGCATCATCTGTAAGAGTTAGCTATGCTCATGGAACGCATGACTATAAAAACATGGCTTTTGCAGGCTGGACAGGGCTTGGTGTTAACTCTGTTATGATGTTGTCGTGCGGAGTTATTACTTTTTGTTTTCCAGAAATTATTGCTAATGCTTATGCAAATGACTCTGAACTTATATCAGCGACAATACCATTAGTTGTCTTTGCATCATATTTCTTTGTTTTTGACGGAGGGCAGGGGGTTATGGCTAATATTCTAAGAGGACGAGGAGACGCATGGATTCCTGCCGTAATACAAGCTTTTGCTTATTTTGGAGTTTTGATTCCTTTGTCTTATTATTTAGCTATATTGCAAAATCGTGGAGTAATGGGGCTTTTAGAGGCTATTTTAATCGCAAGCATATTCTCTGTAACAACACTTTCTTTGCGTTTTCACAGGCTTTGCGTTATGGATAGAAAATGACACAGCCTGTGTTATATAAAACTAAAATAGTCTAATCGATAGCGATGGAAACTATTCCCACTCGATAGTTCCAGGAGGTTTTGATGTAATGTCATAGGTTACACGGTTTATTCCTTTGACTTCGTTGATTATTCGATTTGATACTCTTCCTAAAAATTCATGATTGAACTGATAAAAATCAGCAGTCATTCCATCGGTTGAAGTTACTGCTCGTAATGCTAACGCATAATCATAAGAACGAGAATCTCCCATAACACCTACAGTGCGAACAGGAAGCAACACAGCTAAAGCTTGCCATATTTCGTCATAAAGCCCTGCTTTTTTTATTTCATCAATATATATAGCATCGGCTTTTCTTAAAATGTTTAAGTTTTCCTTTGTGATTTTCTGCCCTGGCATACGTACTGCAAGCCCAGGTCCTGGGAAAGGGTGTCTACCGACTATTTCTTCTGATAAACCAAGCTCTCGACCTAATTGCCTTACTTCATCTTTGAACAGTTCTCTTAAAGGTTCAACCAGCTTCATATTCATACGTTCTGGCAAACCACCAACATTATGATGAGTTTTAATAGTAATAGATTTTCCACCTACAAAATTGACGGATTCAATTACATCTGGATAAAGAGTTCCTTGTGCAAGAAAATCTGCTCCGCCTGCTTTTTTGGCTTCTTTTTCAAAAACATCAATAAAAGTTGCACCGATAATTTTTCGTTTTTTCTCTGGGTCTATCTCATCTTTAAGTTTAGATAAAAACAGCTCGGAAGCATCACAGTGAATCATTGGAACATGGAATTCATCACGGAAAAAATTGACTATACTTTCAGTTTCATTTAAACGCATCAAGCCGTGATCAACTAAAACGCATAAAAGCTGGTCGCCTATGGCTTCATGTAAAAGAGCTGCTACTACAGAAGAGTCAACTCCGCCTGACAATCCGCATAATACACGCCCTGAACCAACTTGTTCTCTGATTTTTTCAATTTCACGATCACGGAAAGTTGACATGCTCCAGCCGCCTTTGCAACCGCATATTTTGTATGCAAAATTCTTTATCAGTGCTGCACCATCAGGAGTATGGGCAACTTCAGGGTGAAACTGAACTCCATAAAAATGACGAGCTTCATCTGCAATAATAGCAAAAGGAGCACCTTCACTTGATGCAATTACAGAGAATCCTTTTGGAATAACCGTTACATGGTCTCCATGGCTCATCCAAACCTGCTTTTTATCGCCTTGTTTGCATATGCCGTTAAAAATTATGCTGTTTTTTTCTATATGAATAAAGGCTCGACCGAATTCTCTTTTTTCAGAGCTTTCAACTTTTCCACCAAGCTGTTCAACCATGGTTTGCTGACCGTAACAAATGCCAAGCACAGGCAAGCCCATAGAAAAAATATATTCAGCAGCTCGAGGAGAACCTTTTTCTGTAACAGAAGAAGGACCACCTGATAAAATTATTCCATTGGGAGCAAAATCCTTAATAAAACTATCTGTAACTTTATTAAATGGGTGTATTTCACAATAAATCCCACATTCTCGTACACGACGAGCTATTAGCTGTGTAACTTGTGAGCCGAAATCAATAATAAGGATATTTTCTGACATAATATTTTTTCAACAATATTTTAAAGTTAATCTATCTGAGAAAGCATAGGAGCTGAATCGCTTATATCTTCCATGTTTTCTATACCAGGCTTCATCTCAGATAAAAGGAATTCTGCTCTTTTAACAGGTCCTGCACTATCTTTACACGGAAAGTTAGTTATCCATGCGTTCATTTTTACAGTAAGAGCACAAAGAACTCCGCCTATTATCGTATGATGGCTTTCTATAAGTTCTTTAACTGCCTGAAAACGGGCAGCAGAAATATTTTCCCACATTGCTTTGGTGTTAAGATCAAAGCTTTCAAATCTACCTGTAACATCTGATGACAGCATGTTTATTTTTTCTTCAACCAGTTTACTGGAGTTCATTACATTCACATCATGACGCATTTGCCAATTTGATCTTAAATCGTCCATAGCATCTAAAAAACTATCAAGCAGAGGAACTAACCTATCAAGGCACTGACGATAATACGACAAGGAAAGGAAAATATCCCCATAATTTTCAAGAAACAAAGGTACTTCTGTTACTTCTATTCCCAATTTGTCTGCCATTCTACTCAGTCTTTCGCGAGCTTTTTTAATATCAGGGTCACGAAATAGTTTTATTATATCGCTGAACTCGTTAATTTTTTCAACATCTTCTCCATATATCTGCATAATTAATGGACGAGTAAACGCTGTCATATAAGCGTTAAGTTCTTTGGTTTTTTCATCAGAAAGTTTTAATGAATCTATATCAGAAATTTTAACACCTTGCTCTCTAAACAAAACACGAAGGCTAAAAACATCATAGCTAGGCATTAAAGATAGTTTGCGAAGAATAGTATAGTCTGGGTGAGGTTCTTTTGTTGACCAGCCAAACATCTTTGGCAATTCACTTACATCAACCTGACCACTTCCAGTCTCTTTGTCAGAAAATATTTCCACTACGCTTTCTAAACGATGGTTTTTTATCAGCTTTGCTTTTCTAAGAGGAGCAGTTTCAAGCGGAACAAGATGCAACGGAAGGATAAAGATAGAATCCATATCTGAATCAGTAATTGGCTCTACTTTTTCTTTCTTCTTATAAATTATCTCTTCTTCTTCTTCCATAAGCTCGTCTCTTTCTATTTATTTAGCTATTTTTCAACTAGCAGTGTATCTTGTAAAACAATAATTGAGAACTATAATTTAAAGACAATTTAATGTATATTTATTTAAAATTGTATAAACTATTGCAGGTTAATTCATGAAACAAGCACAAGAAATAATTTTAATAAATACGCAAGAACAAGGCTTTCAGGATATTACCCAGAAAATTGACGACTGGATTAAAAACACTAAAATATCAACAGGTCTTCTTACCGTATTTCTTATGCACACTTCCGCCAGTCTGACGATTCAGGAAAACGCTGATCCTGATGTAATGTTTGATTTTCAAGCTTTCTTAAAGAGAACAGTTCCTGAAGACCTAAGTTTATACAAACACACAATGGAAGGCATAGATGACATGCCAGCACATATAAGAACTTCTCTTACCGATATTTCTCTTTCGATTCCAGTAAGCAGCGGACGAATGACTTTGGGTACATGGCAAGGACTTTACCTTTGCGAACACAGAGCAAGGGGTCATTCAAGACACTTGTCTCTTCATTTGATTGGAGAATAAAAACCGTTCTTTTGTCCCATTGCGTCGTCATGAACCTTGCTGAAATGCTCACGTACCTATGGGTACGCTCCGCTTCCAGCAAGAACCATTCCTAGTACTGGAACAAAATCTTCAGTTTTTAGGAATAATTTATAGTATATTTATAAATGGTCAAAATATTCTAAAAGGTATCTTATGGAAATTTCGGAACTTCTTGAATTTACACAGCAAAACAACGGTTCAGATTTGCATCTGGTTAGCGGTCAAGAACCTATGATTCGAATAAATGGGGAATTAAAAGTAATAAAAACAGAACCTATTGAAAAAGAGTCTGTAAGAAATATGATTTATTCGGTGATGACCGAAAAACAGCGTTCCGAATATGAGAAAGAACAAGAAATCGATTTTGCTATAGATTTTGATAAATCATCAAGATTCCGTGTAAATGCTTTTACAACAATGACAGGAGCTGTTGCTGTATTTCGTGCTATACCAAATAAAATTCCTACCCTTGAAGAACTTAACTCCCCTGAAATTTTCACAAAATTTGCTAGTCTAGATAAAGGGCTTGTGCTTGTTACAGGTCCAACAGGTTCTGGAAAATCGACAACTCTTGCAGCTATGGTAAATGCAATAAATGAAGCTTCAGCTAAGCATATTCTTACTATCGAAGACCCTATTGAGTTTGTTCATAAGTCAAAAAAATCTCTTATTAATCACAGAGAAATAGGAAGCAATACAAAATCATTCGCTCGTGCTTTAAAAAGTGCTTTAAGAGAAGACCCTGACGTAATTCTCGTAGGTGAAATGCGAGATTATGAGACTATAAGTCTTGCTTTGACAGCGGCTGAGACTGGACATCTTGTTCTTGGAACTCTGCATACTACATCTGCCGCTGGAACAATAAACCGTATTATTGATGTGTTTCCTGCTGGAGATAAAGAAATGGTGCGTTCAATGTTGTCCGTTTCTCTTCAAGCAGTTATAGCTCAGACTCTTATTCCTAAAGTTGGAGGCAAAGGACGTTGTGCCGCTTATGAAATAATGGTCGGAACTGATGCGATAAAAAATCTTATACGAGAGAATAAAATACCTCAAATGTTTTCAATGATGCAGATAGGGCAACGTTTTGGAATGCAAACAATGGAAGATTCTATAAAAGCTTTGATTTCCAAAGGAACAATTGACCCAATACATACACAGCAATTCAGCAAGCTTAATAAGACGGAAGAAAAACAGTCTTTTTCTGTAGAGCCAGCTCCAATTTCCAAAGCAACAACTTTGCTTTAAAAATTGTGCTGTTAATGGCAGATGTTAGCTAATTCGATGACAAAAAAGTCGTCATTCTTTTAAACTCAATCGTCTGCTTTTTAGACTTTTAGCTATAGTAGTTACAAATGTTTTGTACAAAAGGTTTGACAAAAAATACAGCTTGTAATACACTTGCATTAAGCTTGACTTTAATTTATGGAAAAATAAAATGTCAGAAATAAAAAAAGGCACAGAAGCAAAACAGGCTGTAGATGGTTTTGCTAAAGAAGGAAAAGTTAAAGCTTACATATGCGGTACGGCTAAAATGTTAGAAGAAAAAGTTAAAAACATAGATCCTGCCACTGCTCAAATAGCAATCGGAGGAGCTGCTGTAGTTACTGCTATTGCTGCTACTGAATTACTTGCCGTATCAGCAGGTTTTTTTATTATATCAAATGCATGTTTTGGTATAGCAAAAAACAAGCCTGTTTTACTGGAAAAACTTGTAGAGGCTTCAAAAAAAGCAAGCAATCTTATAAACAAAGCTATGAAAAAAGGCGGAAGATAATTTATCGTCTGCTTTTTAGACTTTTAGCTATAAGAGATATTTGCAGGAATGCACGTTCGCATAATATTTCGGCTGGATTGTTTGTTGTTTTACATTCTCTTTCTGTCTTAAATAAAATCTCAAGAACACGTGAAATATGCTGTTCTGACCAAAACCGCACCTGATTTTCAAACTGGCTTTTATATTTAAAAAACACTGGAGGTCTTAGCAAAGAAACAGCCACTCCAATGCTTTTTCTGTTTTTAACATGAGCGACAGAAACATGAAGCCGTTGGAAATGCCTCATAACTGTGCGAACCAATCCAATTGGCGTTGTTCCTTCAGAGTATATTCTGTTAAGAAGATGCATTGCTGATTCAGGGTTTCCATCAGCTATAGCAAAAGAAAGGTCATCAAGTGATTGAGCAGAAGTATCATCAACACAAGCCTTTGCGTCTTCAATTGTTACCCTGTTTTTTTCCCCTACATAAACAGCAAGTTTTTCAAGTTCCGAGCGTGTAACAAGACGGTTTGAACCAAGATTTTTGGTGAGATAATCCAGAGCTTCTTTTTCTATAGAAACATTTGAATGTGCTAATGTTGACTGGATTATTCCCTGAAGACTTCCTGCCTCGTCCATATAACAAGGTATAGCGACGGCTATTTTTGAAGGTTCTATAAGCTTTCTCAAACCAACATTAGGTTTTAACTCTCCTGCTGAAAGAATAATAAAAGCATCGCCAACAGGTTCTGCTAAGAATTTTTTTATTATATCTGCAAGTTTGTTGCTGGCATTTTTGATTCTTATAACTTTTCTTTTTCCTGAAAAAGACAGCTCAGCAGACTCGTCATATAAGCGAAAAGGGTCTTCTTTTAACATATCTGGAGTAATTTCAGCTATTTGAAAAGGGTCGTTCATATCTGGAACAATCATTTTTGTCAGCAGATTAAACCGTTCTTCAACTAGCCCAACATCAGCACCAAAGACAAGAGCAATTTTTGTTGTCTCGTCTGGATTTCTTAAAAATGATTCAAAGCCTTTGACATTAAGTTTCAATGATTTTTATCCCTGAAAAAAACAGCTAAACGAAGAGAAATATCATTAGCAAGAATTTTTGCTGCTCTAGCCTTTGTATCTTTTTCTGAAGCCAATGTTCCATGAGCAGTTTTTAAAATATTGTATCCAGTTACGGCTTTAGAGCTTCCTGTAACAACTGTATCTTTTTTGTGGAGCAACTGATAATTGGCAAGATAAGAAATAGTCGCACGTGTTGCAGTATCGTCAGTACGAACACCTTGTCTGTAAACTGGATTCTGCAATGTAATGACTAATTTATAAGATGGATTTCTAGGTTCTCCAAGCGGATTTAAACGGTCTCGCAACAGGTTTTTTAACTGCTGTCCGATTCTATTCTCGATTGGAGCGATATAAATACTTGCCATTCCATCAGCAACCGACTTTCCATGTTTTGACTCTGCAAGAAGAGGTCGAAAGCCACAGGCAGTCAAACTACAAAGACTTAAAAGCACAATAGCCAACGCTGTCAGTTTGTTAGTGTTAGAGTTGTTGAAAAAAGTCATTTTCAAGCCTTTTTACCCCCGCTGTCATCCTGAATTTAGTTCAGGATCCATTTTCTTTTTATAACTATAAAGAAATAAGGTGGATACTGAAACAAGTTCAGCATGACGATAGAGTATGTTATTGCAAATAGTTTCTATCAAACAACAATGTTTACTATCCTGTTTGGCACGACAATAATTTTACGCACGGTTTTGCCTTCAATATTTTTCTGCACTGCTGGTAAAGCCAAAGCAGTTTCTTCTGCCACAGATTTATCTGCATCTTTTGGCAGCTCAATAGTACCT
>DAOWDM010000224.1 GCA_030639035.1 Alphaproteobacteria bacterium | reverse complement strand
TTTTTCGCCTTGTCTGCTATCTGCTACAAAATCAAGATTCCATTTCTGCACTTTGTGAAGATTTGCATAACCACCATGAGCAAAAGCACGCAAAAGATTAAGATTTGCAGCGGACTGATTATAAGCCCTTATCATTCTTGTCGGATCAGGTTCTCGAGCTTCTTTAGTAAATTCGATTCCATTTATAATATCGCCACGATATGATGGAAGTTCTAACCCATCTTTGATTTCTGTATTCGCAGAACGAGGCTTTGCAAACTGCCCTGCCATACGCCCGACTTTAATAATAGGACACGAAGCTCCAAATGTCATAACTACAGCCATCTGAAGCATAACACGGAAAGTATCACGGATATTTTTTGCTCCAAACTCTGCAAAACTCTCGGCACAGTCCCCGCCTTGCAATAAAAAAGCTTTACCTTCAGCCGCTTTTGCTAAAGAAGATTTTAAAGAACGAGCTTCCCCTGCAAAGACTAAAGGAGGAAGATTTTCTAGCTGTTTTTCAGCACTTTTAAGCTTTTCAACATCTGGATATTCAGGCATTTGCCTTACTTGTTTTGCTCTCCAACTATCTGGTGTCCAGTTCGCTGTCATAATTCCTCACAAAAAAACTTTGTATTTAATTTGAATTAGCCATTATTATTTGAAATTACTCTTATTGTCAGTAGAAAAATTATTGAGTTAAAGGAAAGTGTTGTGGAAATAGAATTTTATAGAAATATTGTTTCGATTATTATCGCAGGTTTTGCTGGAGCTGTTTTTGGTTTTCTTGTTCCATCTGCATCAAGCCGTTTCGGTAAAATAATGCCTTGCGACCCAGGGACAGCTATTATTTCAATATTTCACCGTTCGTATGCTCCAAGATGCAGAACTTTAAGTCATCATATAAAATTTCAAAAACTTTGCAAACGTCTACTTTTATCAAGCATAATGTGTGCATTGCTAACAAGTTTTATTTCTATTGGAGTGGTCATATTTGCAGAGCCTCAATCTGTGCTGTGGTTTATTGCTCTTGTATGGCTGCTTATTCTTTCTGCCGCTGTAGATCAGCGTTTTAATGTTTTGCCTGATATTATTACTATTCCGTTGCTAGTTTTAGGATTCGCTTCATCTATATGGGGAGGAGTATTAACGCCAGAAAGCAGTGCGGCAGGTGCTCTTACAGGATATTTTGTACCAATGGCAGCAGGTGCTTTGATGTATTTTAGACAACCTCATGCAATAGGCGGCGGAGATGTAAAAATGTTAACAGCTTTAGGAGCTTGGCTTGGTCCAATACTTTTAAGCTATGCAATAGTCCTGTCATTCGTAGCTTTTGGCTGCATAGCTGTTATTTCTGGTAAAAAAGCAGGTCCTTATGGTGCAGCGTTGGCTATAGGCACTATTCTTTCACTAATTCTACCCTTGCCATAATCATGTAGTATAGGATTGGCACTATCAGCAGTGTAAACATTGTAGAAGCTGTCAGTCCGAATATTAGCGACCATGCAAGTCCTGAAAATACTGGGTCAAAAGTAATCGGCAATGCTCCCAAAGCTGTTGTTGTGGCTGTCAAAAGTATGGGGCGGATACGCACAGCTCCGCTTTCTAGTATTGCGTCTTTTAATGTGTGTCCTGTTTTTAGTGAGTCTTGTATAAATTCAATTAACACTATTGAATTTCGAACTACAATTCCGCCAAGGGCTATCATTCCTATCATAGCCGTTGCTGTGAAAAACACAGGGTTATCAAAGCCTCCAACAGGTCTATCTGTCAACAGATTAAGCAGCCAAAAATCTGGTATTATACCAATTGCAGTCAATGGAATAGCTGTCATTATAATCAATGGAACAAGAAAAGATGATGTCTGAATAATAAGCAATATATATATACCAACCATTGCAGCTCCAAACGCTAGCCCAAGATCACGGAATACACTCAAAGTAATATCCCACTCACCTTCCCCCGCCCATTCAACGTTAAAGTTTTCAGGAATTTTTGCAGGTTCAAAATATGCAAGGTCTAAAATGGCTTCGGCTGGTGCAAGCCCTGCTGTTTCTCCAAAAACATAAACAACTCGTTCAAGATTTTTATGAAAAATCGGCTGGTCGCTGTCTATCTTTTTAAATGTTCCAATTTCATCTAGCGGAACAAGTTCTCCATTAGCACCTCTGATGGTTATGCGTCCAAGCTCAGGTATTCCTGAACGTTGTTGTCTTGGTAAAACAATATGCACAGCCAAAGGTGTACGCTCATTATTTTTGTGAACGGTGGCAGGCTTGCTTCCAGAAAGAGCAATTTTAAGAGTTTTTACAACGGTTTCAGTATTAATTCCATGTAGTCCAGCCTTTTCCTTATCAAGACAAAACTGTATTCGCTTGCTAGGAGTTTGAGCGGAATTATCTATATCAACAACTCCAGTTTCTTCAGCCATTCTTGACATGATTATTTCAGATACATCAATAAGTTCTGAATATTTTTTATCTGCCGTTCCGTATATTTCGGGAGCGTTCAAAGTTTCGTGTCAACTTGAATTATCATAATTTTATCTTGTCGTTTATTCTATCTCCAAAGAATATACTAAGCTGAGAAATAGTTAAAGACCAATTTCTGACAGGCATAGTCCATTTTTTTGAAGCGTTTTGCACTCCCATAAATAACAGCTTTAACAGGCTGTTATCATTGGGAAAACCACCTTTTGTCTTTGTTAATTTTCTGAATTGTCGATGAACAGATTCAATGATATTCGTGGTGTACATTATTCTCCGAATGTCATCTGGATACTTGAAATAGTGAGATAAATTCTCCCATTTATTTCTCCATGATTTTATCACTATAGGATATTTTGCCCCCCATTTTTCCTCTAATTTATCTAGCCCGTCTTCAGCAGATTCTTTAGTGAAAGCCTGATAAATCAGCTTAAATCTTTTGCAAATTCCTTTTTATCTTTAGAAGTAACATATGCGAGCATGCTTCGCATTGCCTGCACTTCGTTTCGCAAAGAATTACGGATTTGATGAACTATACAAAGCTGAACTTCCGTATCTAGAAATATAGAATTTATGGCTTCTGGAAAGCCTTTTAAGCCGTCAACAACGGCTATTAAAATATCTTTTAC
>DAOWDM010000032.1 GCA_030639035.1 Alphaproteobacteria bacterium | reverse complement strand
GCTTGGCTTATAAAAAAGAATCTTGGGTAAACTGGGACCCTGTAGAGAATACGGTTCTTGCTAATGAGCAGGTTGTAGACGGCAAAGGCTGGCGTTCTGGAGCAGTTGTTGAACAGCGTAAACTTTCGCAGTGGTTTCTAAAAATCACCGAGTATGCCGATAAACTTCTTGAAGGACTAAAAGAACTCGACAGATGGCCTGATAAAGTCAAAGTCATGCAAAACAACTGGATTGGCAAATCTCTTGGAGCTCAGGTTTTCTTTGACATCAAAGGACGTGAAGACAAGTTAGAAGTCTTTACAACTCGTCCAGATACGCTTTTCGGGGCTTCTTTTTGTGCAATTTCACCTCATCACCCTTTGGCAGTTGAAATGGCAAAAGACAACGCTGAACTTAGCGATTTTATTGCTGAATGTGCAAAAATGGGAACAAGTGAAGCTGTTATCGAAACTGCTGAAAAGAAAGGTTTTGATACAGGCTTAAAAGCCATGCACCCTTTTGCAGAGGAATTTAAAAAGCTTGGTGGAAATCCTGAACTGCCTATATATGTAGCAAATTTTGTGCTTATGGAATACGGAACAGGTGCGGTTTTTGCTTGCCCTGCTCACGACCAAAGAGACTTGGACTTTGCAAGAAAATATGACTTGCCTGTTAGAACTGTAGTTGCTCCTCATAATGAAAACCCTGACGAGTTTGCGGCAAATCACGACAACAGTGAAGAAGCTTATACAGATGACGGTGCAGCTATAAAATCAGCTTTCCTCGATGGACTTCACGTAAAAGAAGCAATCGCAGAAGCATGTAAAAGACTCGAAGAAAAAGGTCATGGAAAAGGTGCTGTTCAGTATCGTTTAAGAGATTGGGGAATCTCTCGCCAACGGTATTGGGGCTGTCCGATTCCTATAATTCATTGTGATGACTGCGGAGGCGTTCCTGTCCCTGAAAAAGACCTTCCTGTAGAACTGCCAGAAGAAGTTAATTTTGATAAAGCAGGAAATCCTTTAGACCATCACCCGACATGGAAACATGTTACATGCCCTAAATGTGGCAAGCCTGCGATAAGAGAAACTGATACATTTGACACCTTTTTTGAATCGTCTTGGTATTTCATGAGATTCTGTTCTCCTCACACAAAAGAAGTTGGATTCGACCGAAAAGCTGCTGAATACTGGCTGCCAGTTGACCAGTATATCGGCGGTGTAGAACATGCTGTAATGCATCTGCTTTATGCAAGATTCTTTACAAGAGCATTAAAAGACTGTGGCTATTTAGATGTTACAGAACCATTTGACGGTCTGTTTACTCAAGGCATGATTTGCCATGAAACGTACAGAACAGAGGACGGGGACTGGCTTTATCCTATGGATATTGTCAGCAATAACGGTGGCTATGTCCGTAAATCCGATGGAGCAAATGTAATTGTCGGACGCTCGGAAAAAATGAGCAAGTCAAAATGCAACACCGTTGATCCGAAAGAAATTATTGATGCTTACGGTTCAGATGCTGCAAGACTTTTCATGCTGTCCGACAGCCCTCCAAGTAGAGACCTTGAATGGACAGAGTCTGGGATTGACGGTGCTTGGCGTTATGTAAACCGACTCTGGAGACTTTGGGCGGATTCTGGTGTGGAAATGCCAGCTGTAGGAACTGAAAAGCCTGAAAAACTAGGCAAAACAGCAGATAAAGCCGTTCGTCTGGCTCATAAAACCATTGCAACTGTATCTGATGATTTGGATAAATTGAGGTTCAACACAGCAGTTGCACAAATAAGAGAACTCACAAACAGCCTTGCAAATATTAAAGCTGATGAAGAAGGAGCAGGCTGGGCTTACAGGTTTGTTTTGGAAACTGTAGTTCAACTGGTTGCTCCAATGATTCCTCATATTGCAGAAGAATTATGGAAACAGCTTGGACATGAGACAGGTTTGATAAAAACTCCATGGCCAAAAGCTGACCCTGCTATGCTGATAGACAATACTGTTACTATAGCTGTTCAGGTTAAAGGCAAGCTTCGAGGTACTATTGAGCTGCCAAAAGATGCAGATAAATCTGTGGCAGAAGAAACTGCTTTGGCTTTACCAGCAGTGCAGAAAAATATTGAAGGCAAAACCGTGCGTAAAATTATTGTCGTGCCAAACAGGATAGTAAACATTGT
>DAOWDM010000159.1 GCA_030639035.1 Alphaproteobacteria bacterium | reverse complement strand
CTGGAACGTCCATGACATAATCAGGCACGGCATAGCCTGTTGTATGCTTTCTTAAATGAAGGATTATTTCACGACCTTTATCAATAGAAGTCCTGAAATGAGACATTCCTGCCGTCTGCTCGCAATGAAACAAATAATAAGGCTTTATCTGTCTTTCCAAAAGTCCGTGCATCAGCTCCATCATTGTTTCAGGAGTGTCGTTTACTCCTTTTAGCAGCACAGTCTGGCTTCCTAAAGGTATTCCTGCATCTGCAAGTCTAAGACATGCTTCTGTGGATTCAGGAGTAAACTCGTCAGGGTGAGTTGAGTGAACACTTATCCACGGACGGTATTTTTTAAGCATTTCAACAAGATTCGTTGTAATTCTCATTGGAAGAGCAAAAGGAACTCTTGTCCCAATTCTTAAAAAACGAATATGCTTTATGCTTCTGATTTCTTTTAAAAGCCATTCTAGTTTTTCAGTTTCAAAAGATAAAGGCTCTCCGCCTGATACCAGCACATCACGGATTTCAGTGTGAGCTTTTATATAGTCTAGACCTTCTTTCCATCTGCTTTTACTGCCTGACAGATTGTTCCTGCCGACCATTCTCGAACGTGTGCAGAATCTGCAATGGGCTGGGCAAAAATCAGTGGTAAGGAAAAGCACTCTATCCCGATAGCGGTGGATAATTACTGGAGTTTTCAGATGCTTGTCTTCTCCAAGCGGGTCGCTAGTTTCCCATGGTTTTTTTATGAACTCGGCAGTTGTAGGAATATGGCATTTTCTCAAAGGACTTTTATTTATGAGGCTTGCAATATATGGAGTAACGCTTGCTTTGAAAGAGTTTTCTTTTTCTGTAAAAGCAGCCGTTTCATCTTTGGAAAGAGTAAATATTCTTTCAAAATCAGCTTGTTTCGTTAGCCGATTACTCAATTGCCAACGCCAATTATTCCAGTCAGATTTTGGAAAAAACCGCTCTCTGAATTCTTCACTATTCAATTAAATATTTCCTATTTTAGGATAACAATAAGAAAAGCTGGCAAAGAAATTATTTAATGAATGCGTTTTAAAAATTCTTTTGACACAGGGAGTTTTCTCACCCGTTTTACAGGCACAGAATAACTTCTTGCTATGCCGCCGTTATCAATAAATTCTGCAATAATTACTGTTTCTACAGAAAAAAGACTTTTGCTTATTTTCGGATTTATATAATCAAGAAAAATAGGCTTTTTTTTGTTTCTGTAAAGTAAAGCGTGCTTCCCACCATCATATAAAATTTTTGGATTTTCAGGGACACCCTTACGCGAGCGAATGGAGAGCATAAGCTCTCCATTGCTGTTTTGCAAAATATCGTAATGACCTTCTAGTTCTGGTTTATTGGCCATAATAATATTTATTATCTACCTGTTCTTGCTGCTGCAAGTTTAATTGCATCAAGTTCTTTAAGAGCTTGTGCCGTTACGTTTTCAGTTTTTGCAGCATTGTGAGCTAGATTTTTCTTGCCTTCTGTTCCGCTAACAAAACCGTTAACGTTACCTTGTTCAGCAAACTTGCTTACTTCAGCAGAAGCTTCTCTGTGATCATCACGGTTTTTCTCACATTTTTCTTTAGCTATATCCTTGCCCATATCAAGGGATTTAGAAACAACTTCGAAAAGATTCTCTGAAAGCTTAGGCTTCTGCATAATTTTATTCAGAGCCTTTTTCATCATTTCCTGACGACCAGCATCATGTTTCTGCCATTTACAGAGAGATGAAGCCATTTTAGCAGCAGTCATTGGGTTAATGTCATCAAGCTTGATAAGCTGTTCTGAAATAAACTCATAACCAGAACCGTCCTTAGCATGGAATGCTGTTGGATTGCTAGAAAAACCGCCAAGAAGAACACGAACTTTATTTGGATTTGTCATGTCAAATGCTTCATGATCCAGCAATTCTTTAACCTTATCCAAAGTACCTTCCTGTGAAGAAGTTGATTGCAGTGAAATCCATTTGTTAACAACAAGGTGATTTTCTTTGTGCTTATTATAGAAATCGCTCAAAGACTTGTCTGCAGATGGGTTGCCACTATTTATCATTACAGCCAATGAAGCCATTGTATCTGTCATGTTTGATGCATCTTCGTATTGAGAAGCAACAACATTCTGCATATCTTTGTCATCAGTTTTTGACAAGTATGATAAAGCACAGTTTTTCAAAGAACGCTCGCCAGACTGTTTTGCATCAGGAACATAAGCATCTTGTGATGAAGATCTATTAGTCAAGTAAAGATGTTTAAATTCATACTTGTATTCGTTTGCAACTGCTTTTTGCATTGTTTCACGAGCTTTATGAATAGCGTCAACATCAATAACGTCCATTTTCTGAGCAAGATAGCTTTCTCCAGGAAGAGACATTGCTCTTGCAACAAAAGCTTTTTCAAGTTTAGGGTCTTTCAAGTAACTACCCATAGCTTTTACGAATTTGCTATCAACAGTTGGCTCTTTGCCTGCCTGAACTTCTTTTATCATGTTCAGCATAAGCTTTGCTGCATACTGCTGACCAGCTTCAAAACGGTTGAATGAATCAGAATCATTCTGCATCATATGAATACGTTCTTTATCTGTATAATTGATATTCATATTAACAGGAGCAGTAAAACCTCTGTTTGCAGAAAGAACAGGAGGTTCTTCAACATTTACAAATTTGAAAGTCTGCTCTCCGCTTTCCAACGTAACAATTCTTGAAGTACCTTTTGCAGATTGCTCGCCTTTTAACTGCAAAGGCATATCATTACCTTTGCTGTCAATAAGCCCTATTTCCTGAGGAATAACAAACGGTTCTTTTGTAGACTGCCCAGGTGTCGCTTTTGTATTCTGAGACAATGTAAGCTCGTATGTTTTAGTATTTGCATCATACTTGCCTTTAGCAGTAACTTCTGGAGTCCCTGCTTGTGAATACCAGCGTTTGAACTGAGTCAAATCTTTTTTGCTAGTATCTTCCATACATTTCACAAAGTCATCACAAGTTACAGCTTGTCCATCATGGCGATCAAAATATAAATCCATAGCTTTATGGAATTTTTCTTTACCAAGAAGTTTTTCCTGCATACGGATTACTTCTGCACCTTTAGAATAAACTGTAGAGCTGTAGAAGTTGTTAATTGCAACATAAGATTCTGGACGTGTAGGGTGTGCCATTGGTCCAGAGTCTTCTGGGAACTGTCCTGCTCTTAAATTAGAAACATCATCAATACGTTTAACAGGACGTGAAAGCATATCAGCTGAGAATTCCTGATCACGATAAACAGTTAAACCTTCTTTCAAAGTAAGGTTAAACCAATCCTGACATGTTATTCTGTTTCCTGTCCAGTTATGGAAATATTCATGGCCAATAATACTTTCAATTGATGCGAAATCACTATCAGTTGCAGTTTTAGGATCTGCAAGAACATATGCATCATTGAAAACGTTTAGACTTTTGTTTTCCATCGCACCTTGATTAAAGTCGCTTACAGCAACAACGCTGAATTGTTCAAGATCATATTCACGACCAAACTTTTCTTCGTCCCATTTCATGGATTTTTTAATAGATTCCATTGCATAGGTGCATTTGTCTTCTTTGCCTTTTTCACAGAAAATATGCAAATCAACGTCTTTGCCTGACATTGTTGTGAACTTGTCTTTAATTTCACCAAGATCGCCAGCAACTAGAGCAAACAGATATGAAGGTTTTTTATGAGGATCGACCCATTTAACAAAATCTTTGCCGTTTTCTGTACCTTCTTCAACCATGTTGCCGTTTGAAAGCATTTTTGGAAGAGCTTCTTTGTCTCCACGAACAATAGTTGAGAATTTTGCCATCACGTCTGAGTGATCAGGATAGAATGTCATGCGACGGAAGCCTTCAGGCTCGCATTGCGTTGTGTAAACGCCGTTTGAAATATAAAGACCTTCAAGCGTTGTGTTTGCTGTCGGATTAATTTCTGTTTCAATTTCAAGCGTAAAATCAGCTGGAGGATTTTTAATTGTCAGACCTTTTTCATCAAGGTCATAATCTTTAGGCGTTAGTTTTTTGCCATCAATCTTGATGTCATTAAGCTTAAGTTCATCACCATTAAGAACCAAAGGCTGAACCTTGCCACTTCTGTCATAATCACTACGAACAGCCATTTTTGACTTAACAATAGTTTGCTCAGGATCAAGATCAAAATCAAGATCTACTGTATCTATTTGATAATCTGGTTTTTTGTAATCTTTACGATAAACTGCTTGTGGCTTTTTAGCCTGCTCATTAGATGACATTCTTCTTTTTCCTCTTCATTATATAAAGCTGTCTAGTTTTAATAACAAAACATACAACTAAAAACAAGTTAATAGACTACATTCGTTTAGACGAAATTACAAGAAAAAAATAAACTTTTTAATAAAATAGACAGAATTGTCATTTAAAAGTTTATTTCTAACCCTACAATTCCATACAAACACCTTCCTTTGCTACCCTTTTTACTGACAGCATTAAAAACAAACTTACGTATCAGATACGTCTAATCTTTCACCAACAACATCACAAAATAAATCTTTAAAAGTCTCGAACTCTTTCATTTGTTCGCATGATGTGAAATCAAGTATTTCATATTTTCCTTGCTTAATATCATATGTAAATATGTCTTCATCAGAAAAACCTAAAAGAAATTTATCAGGCATTTCTCTGTTTTCTTGAAAGATTTCATTTGCTGTAATTATATCTGAAAGAGTGAAGTTTTCTTCTTCGTTTACAACTTCATCTGTGCTGTAAAAATAACCGCCGTCCCATACAAAACCGTTTGCAACACGCAAAAAATCGATAAAACCAATTGGCAATGCTGGCATTTTCATTCCTACAAGTTCTTTTTGACATCTAGT
>DAOWDM010000014.1 GCA_030639035.1 Alphaproteobacteria bacterium | reverse complement strand
TGATTTTGATGATGTAGATTCTCTTGGTGTTTCTGTTTCAGAGGTTTGTGAATGTTCATACGGAGTATCTGTTGCGTGTGATGGTGATTGTGGCGGAGATTCTCCTCATAAATTTGTTAGTGTAGCTGTTGATTATCCTCATGATTTGTTTTTTTCATATCCAGGAGTGAATAATCCAATGACTATTACTAAAAGTGCAACTATGCGTATGGAGTAAAAACAGATGTCTTTTATAAGAAAGCTAAGAAAAATAAACAATAAAGGTTCTATTGCTGTTGAGTTCGCACTGATTATGCCTATTCTTTTGGTGTTTATGCTGGGTATTATTGAATTTGGTCGTGTCATGTGGATAAAATCTTCTCTACAGTATTCCGTTGGTAAAACAGCACGTTATGTTATTACAAACTCTGATGCAACAGATGCAGAAATAACAGCTTATGCAGAAGGTTATGTTTATGGTATTAGCTCTGATGGAATAACTTTTACCTCTTCTACTGAAGAAGAAGATGGCGTTGTTTTTCTTACTATTACTGCTGCTTATACATTTGAACCATTTGTAGATTTTTTGTCTTTTGGTGATATGGATATTGAGGGTAAAACGAGACTTCCTATTTCAAACTAACTGTTTGCAGTTTCATTTCACAATCGTAATTAAATCATACAACCGCAACTCAATATGCAGTTGCAGTAGAGTGTTTGCAATAATGACGATGGAGGTTGCTTTCAGCACTTTTGCGTCAACTTAAATCAGATAGTTTAAAGCTATGTTATACAATAGTGTTGCTGTTTGACCGATTCCTATGCAATGAGAGGGTGGCTATTCCACCACCAACACGTCATTGTGAGGAGCGTAGCGACGTGGCAATCTCACTTCTGCTTGCATATTCCCAATGAGATTCTCACGTCGCTTTGCTCCTCAGAATGACGGCGATATTTTAAAAGCAACACTATTGTATAACATAGCCATTGTCATACTCAAGCCATAGGCTTGGGTATCCAGTTCTTTTGTTTAGTAAAAGCTGGATTCCCGAACATATGGTTCGAGAATGACACAATTAAGTATACTGTCCCCTGAATTCGGAATTAGATTTTTTTCCCTTGCATTGGCGGTTGAAACTATATAAAGATTACTAATCGTTTTGATTGGTGCGAGTTTGGCTGTTTTTTGGCAAACCCGAAAGGGACAATCTTCTTATAAAAAACCTTATTCTTTGAAATCTTGGAACAAGTTTTTTGAATAGCAGCCGTTCGAAAATAAAAATGTTCAAAGATATATAACAAGGAGTAAAGGCATGAGTGAAAATCTCATTATTTCTAACAAAACAATCGACATATTTAAAAAGCAAGTAAGTAAACGCATGTCCGACACAGGACAGAAAAGAACGACCTGTCTCGAAAATCTAGCCAAAGAACTTGGATTTTCCAATTGGCAACAAATTATCAGTATTCACAAAGAAACTCTGGACTTTGAAACACGCCTTCTGAATGGCTGTTTTATAATTATGGATTCAAAGAATTCGGAAAGTGCTAACTTTAACAAGATTGGATACAAAGAAGCTTATGACGGAAAAGATGCAGGCTTGATGATTCCTTATATCATTAGTGTATTGAATTTTCCAAAGCACACTTGGAACAACATTCTTTTGGACAGATGGGATGAAATTGATGATGATTTAGATGATGTTGGCTATACATTTGACGATCTTCGGATTTTTTACAATGAAAATGAAGATGTACCAAATCTCGCAGCCTTATTAGATAAAATTGGTCAGGTCAGCACTTTTGCTCCAGAGATGGTCTGGATACAAAATAGATTCCATGATTTAACACAGTCAATAGAGGTGAAAATGGGTGATAAGCTGCTTCTTAAAGTAATCTAAGCTTAAATTAGCTGTCTTCCAGAATTCGTCAGAATTCGGGGGACAGTATATCTTAATTATTCTTCCATTGTCATACTCAAGCCATAGGCTTGGGTATCCAGTTCTTTTGTTTAGTAAAGGCTAGATTCCCGAACATATGGTTCGAGAATGACAGCAGTTGGTATGGGAAAAAGCTAAGGTTTTACGCTCTTAATTCTCCTCCTGTGGCTTTTGCTACTGAGCTTATTACAGCTTTTGTTACAATTTCTAAATCTTTGTCAGTTAATGTTTTTTCCGTTGGCTGTAAGGTAACTTGAATGGCTAGGGATTTCTTGCCTTTTTCCATGTTAGAGCCTTCATAGCAGTCAAAAATCAACACATCTGAAATTAGCTTTTTATCAGCCTTTTTTACAGCTTTGATTACATCGTTAGAAGGGACATCAGCGTCTACTACAAAAGAAAAATCACGGTCAACAGGTTGAAATTGTGAAGATTTTAACAATGCCCGTGTTTTTGTCTGTTTTTTGTCTTTGGCAGGGGCGTTTTCTATATAAACTTCAAAACCGACCATAGGAGTTTTGATATTCATTTTCTTTAAAACTCTAGGGTGAATTTCACCAAAACACGCAAGAACATTTTTTCCAAGACACAAAGAACCTGAACGACCAGGGTGATACCATGATGGAGCTTTATTTATAACCTGAGCAGAAACAGGAGCAGAAACAGCCGCCAAAGCTGCGATAGCATCTGCTTTTGCATCAAATACATCAACTTCTCTGCGATTTCCAGCCCAACTTCTAGGCGTTGTGTTTCCTGCTCTTAAACCAGCGGCAACCATTCTTTGATCTTCTGGTGTAGAGCCAATAAATTCAGGACCTATCTCGAAAAGTGCAATATCTGCAAAACCACGTGAGGCGTTGCGTCCTGCTGCATCAATCAGGTTTGGAAGTAAAGACGGTCTCATTTCATCTAAATCTGAACTGATAGGGTTAGAAATAAGAACACTTTTATCATCAGATTTAAACATTTCAGTTTTTGTAGATGACATAAACGCCCATGTTACAGCTTCCAACATTCCACGACCTGCAAGAACTCGGCGGGCTGATGTTTCGTTTCTTTGTCTTATTGTGCGAACTACTTTCGGCATAGGTTCACGAGGCGGTGAAATTGTTGGTATTTTGTCATAGCCGTAAATACGGACTATTTCCTCTACAATGTCATGCTCTCCCTCAACATCACCACGCCATGTAGGTGTTGAAATTAAAAGAGAATCTCCGTGTTCGCTAACTTCAAAACCAAGATGTTCTAAAATCTGCTTCATATCCTCAACAGGAATATCAATTGCACAAAGTTGTTTTACACGTTCAGGGCGAAAAACAATTGACTGTTTCAAATCAGGTTCACTGCCTGCTATTACTAGCTCAGAAGGTTCTCCTCCGCAAAATTCCATGATGAGTTTAGTTGCATATTCTGCACCGTCAATTGCAGAAGCAGGGTCTACCCATCTTTCAAAACGGAAACGTGAGTCTGATTCTATTTGTAGTTTACGTCCTGTGTTTGCAATTCTTCCAGTCTCGAATAAAGCAGATTCAATGAATACGTTTTTCGTTTCAGCAGTGCAGGCAGAATATTCTCCGCCCATAACTCCGCCAAGAGCCTGAGGGGCTTTGTCATCACAAACAACTATCATTTCAGGTGTAAGTTTGTATTCTTTTTCATCAAGAGCAAGCATAGATTCATTTGCTTTTGCTATGCGTACATGAAGATTTCCGCTTAATTTATCTGCATCAAAAACATGCAAAGGGCGGTTTTGGTCATATGAAATAAAGTTTGTAACATCAACCAAAGCAGATACAGGAGTTAAACCTATAGCTGTAAGCTTGTCTTTTAACCATTTAGGGCTTTCTTTGTTTTCAACATTTTTTATCATGCGTCCTACAAACATTGGACAAGCGTCTTTATTTTCAGGTTCTAATGCTATGCTGACATCAACAGGGCTTTTGAAAGTGCCTGAAATAGGTTCAATAGGTTTGTCGATAAGATTGCCGATACCGCTTGCAGCCAAATCTCTGGCAATTCCTCGAACTCCAAGACAGTCGCCACGGTTTGGAGTAATATTTATGTCAAAGACAGTATCAATCGCTAAATAATCAACGACAGGAGAACCTACAACAGCATTTTCTGGAAGCTCAATAATTCCGCTGTCTCCGTCTCCAATCAGAAGTTCTTTTTCAGAACAGAGCATTCCAATGCTTTCAACGCCTCTGATTTTGCCTTTTTTGAATTTTTCATTATAGCATGGGATTACAAGCCCTTGAGTTGCGAGGGCTCCTTTTAAGCCCTGACGAGCATTTTTAGCTCCGCATACTATCGGGATTGTTTCAGAACCTGTATTTACAGAAAGAAGCTGAAGCCTATCTGCGTCTGGGTGCTTGTCTGCTGATATAATTTCAGCAACTACAAAGCCTTTTAATGCAGCGGCTGGATTGATAACTTCTTCAATCTCAAGCCCTATCATTGTTAATCTTTCTGCTATTTCATCAACAGAAGCGTTTGTTTCAAGATGTTCTTTTAACCAAGAAAGAGTGAACTTCATCGTGCTGTTCCTCCTGTCATACTAAGCCCTCTGGTCATGCTTGGAATATCCAAAGGTACAAATCCATAATGTTTCAGCCAGCGTAAATCTGTCTCGAAAAATGTTCTTAAATCAGGAATTCCATATTTAAGCATAGCGATACGTTCTAAACCTAAGCCGAAAGCAAAGCCTTGATATTCATCAGTATCAATTCCGCATGAAGCAAGAACGTTAGGGTGAACCATTCCACAGCCTAGAATTTCCAGCCAGCCTTCTCCTGCTCCAATTTTAAGCTCACCGCCTTTGCGTGAACAGCCTATGTCCATTTCAGCAGAAGGCTCTGTAAACGGAAAAAATGACGGGCGGAAACGTATAGGAACTTCATCAATTTCAAAATAAGCCTTAATGAATTCAAGAAGACAGCCCTTTAAATGCCCCATATGAGAGGTTTTATCTATAACAAGACCTTCTATTTGATGAAACATAGGTGTGTGCGTTATGTCCGAATCACAGCGGTATGTTCTGCCTGGTGCAATGATTTTTATAGGTGGTTTCTGCTTTATCATAGAGCGAATTTGCACAGGGGAAGTATGAGTTCGCAAAAGATGCTTGTTTTCATCTTCGCCTGCAATATAAAAAGTGTCGTGCATTTGACGAGCAGGGTGGTTTTGCGGAATATTAAGAGCAGTAAAATTATGAAAATCGTCTTCTATATCAGGGCCTTCTGCAATATCGAATCCCATTTGCCCGAAAATAGCGACAATTTCATCAAGAGTCTGGCTTGTAGGGTGAATCCGTCCGTGTGATTCAGGGCGTATCGGCAGAGTTACATCAACTTTTTCAGTAGCAAGACGAACATCAAGTTCTGTTTCTTCAAAGATGTTTTTTCTGCTGTCGATTGCATTTGCAACCTCGTTTTTGAGCTTGTTGAGAGTTTGCCCTGCTTCTTTGCGTTCTTCTTTGTTAAGGCTTCCCAAGGTCTTCATCATTCCTGTGATGCGTCCTTTTTTCCCTAGTGCAGATATGCGTATTTCTTCCAAAGCGGACATGTTTTCTGCTTTATCGACTGATGAAATCAACTCGATTCGTAACTGTTCAATGTTTTCCATAATTTTCCTAGACTTAAAGTATTCATAGTTTACCGTCATTGCGAGAGGCTTTTTAGCCTCGCGGCAATCTCATTGTTAAGTTGCTCTAAGAGAGATTGCCACGTCGCTTTGCTCTTCGCAATGACATATGGTAATCCTAAAAAAGGCTGCCTTTTAAAAAGCAGCCCTTTTAGGTCGTCATCTTCCTAAAACAATAGGAATCTTTATTTCAAAGCTGCTTTGGCTTGGTTCACAATACCTTCAAGAACTTTTGGTTCACGAACAGCAAGGTCGCTGAGAACTTTACGGTCAAGCTCGATGCCTGCTTTATGAAGACCATTCATGAATTGTGAGTATGTCATATCGTGTAGACGTACACCTGCGTTGATACGCTGAATCCATAAAGAACGGAAAGTACGTTTTTTCTGTTTTCTGTCTCGGTATGCGTACTGTAGACCTTTTTCTACTCTTTCGATAGCAATTCTAAAGTTTGTAGAACTACGACCGCGATAGCCTTTAGCTAGTTTTAATACTTTTTTGTGGCGGGCATGAGTTGTCGTGCCCCGTTTAATACGTGCCATGATTTGTCTCCGTTAAAGATAAGGCAGGAATTTTTTAACAATACGGCTGTCAGCATCGCAAAGGATACGAGTCCCACGAGCTTTTCTTTTCATTTTCTGAGGTTTATTACTCAGACAATGCCGTTTAAATGCAAAATTCGCCTTAATTTTACCAGAGCCAGTTTTGCTGAACCGCTTTTTGGCGGAACTTTTAGTTTTCATTTTGGGCATTTCGCTTCCTTTCGTAATAAATGGTAACGTTTTTCAAGCAGTCAGGCATGCCCCATACATAAGCCCAACACTACTCCAACAACGGTAAAGCTTAATGCTTACCGAACAGAACGAGAAATATAACGGCTATTTCCTATAAAAGCAACCGTTTAGCTAATTTTTTTTACATCATTTCGGCACTAATATCATAATCATCTGTCTGCCTTCCATTTTCGGGAACAGCTCTACTTTTGCAACATCTTTAAGGTCACCACGAATACGATTTAATAATTCTCTTCCAAGATTTAAATGAGCTAGCTCACGTCCACGAAAACGTAAAGTAACTTTGACCTTGTCTTCGTTTTCAAGAAACTTTCGAGCTCCTCGCATCTTAACATCATAGTCATGATCTTCGATGTTTGGACGGACTTTGATTTCTTTGATACTGATATTTTTCTGCTTCTTTTTAGCTTCGTTCTTTTTCTTTTGAGCTTCGTATTTATATTTACCAAAATCAAGAATCTTGCAGACAGGAGGTTTCATGTTTGGTGAAATCTCTATCAAATCAAGACCAGCTTCAAAAGCAGCATCAAGAGCTTTTACTGTCGAGACTACTCCGACATTTTCTCCCTCTGCATCAATCAGACGAACTTCTGTTGTATCAATATCTTTATTTATACGCGGACCTTTTTGGGTCGGTTGCGTTCTTACAGGTGACTTAGCTATTGTTTACTCCTATGTATAGTTATTTTTCACCAAAAACAAATTCAGTATGCATTGTCTCTTTTAGACAGACGGCATAGCGGAATATTACTTAAGTTTAGCTATAGCTTCGTCAAGTGCAAGGATTTCTTGTGATTTTCCCCCTAAATGACGTATAGCGACTGTTTTTTCCTCTTCTTCACGCTTTCCAACGACAAAAATCTGCGGAATCTTAGCATGAGAATGCTCGCGAATCTTATAATTTATTTTTTCATTACGAATATCTAGATTCGTTCTGATACCAGCTTTTCTTAAAATCGAATAAATTTCCCTGCCGTAATCATCAGCATCACTTGTGATTGTAGCAACTACAACTTGCACTGGAGCAAGCCATAATGGAAAACGCCCCACATAATGTTCAATCAGAATACCGATAAATCTTTCCAAAGAACCAAGCAAGGCTCTGTGAAGCATTACAGGCTGATGTTTTTCTCCATCTTCGCCAATATATGTTGATTTAAATCTTTCAGGCAGGTTCAAGTCAACTTGAAGCGTTCCGCACTGCCAATCTCTGCCGATAGCATCACGTAAGACAAATTCAAGTTTAGGTCCGTAAAAAGCACCTTCCCCCTTATTTAGCGTATAATCAAGCCCCATATGCTCGACTGCACCTAAAAGAGAAGCTTCGAGTTTATCCCAAGTTTCATCAGTCCCAATACGTTTTTCAGGTCTGTCAGAAAATTTAATGCGGATATTTTCAAAACCAAAATCTTTATAAACATCAAGAATAAGGTTTATGACAGAACAGCACTCATCAAGCATCTGGTCTTCGGTACAGAAAACATGAGCATCGTCCATAGTGAAAGCTTTGACTCGCATAAGCCCGTGCAATGCTCCAGAAGCCTCGTTTCTGTGGCATCTTCCGAATTCAGCAACTCTCATTGGCAAGTCTCGATAACTAACTATATTGCGGTTATATACCAGCATTCCGCCTGGGCAGTTCATATGCTTTACAGCAAAAGAACGGTCGTTATCTTCGCATGTAAACATATGCTCACGGAATTTTTCCCAGTGTCCTGAAGTTTCCCATAACGAACGGTCAAGCAGTTCAGGTGTTTTTATTTCTACATAATCAGCTTCATCGTGGCGGTGTCTCATGTATTCAATGATTTTATTGAAAATGATGAGTCCTTTAGGCAGCCAGAAAGCAGCTCCAGGGGCTTCATCATAAAATCTGAACAAGTCCATTTCTTTGCCAAGACGGCGGTGGTCTCTTTTTTCAGCTTCTTCAAGCATGTTGAGATGTGCTTTTAATGCTTTTTTATCATTCCAGCATGTGCCGTAAATTCTTTGAAGCATTTCATTTTTAGAATCACCTCTCCAATAAGCACCAGCAAGTTTCATTAGCTTGAAATGGCTTCCAACTTTACCTGTTGAAGGAACATGAACGCCTCTGCACAAGTCCACAAAATCGCCTTGTCTGTAAAGCGTTATAGTTTCGTCTTGTGGTAAATCGTGGATAAGTTCGGCTTTGTATTTTTCGCCTTTTTCTTCAAAGAACTTTATAGCGTCATCACGATTCCAGACTTCACGCTCGATTTTCTCATCACGCTTGACGATTTCCTGCATACGCTTTTCGATTTTTTCAAGGTCTTCTGGTGTGAACGGTTTTTTCCTAGCAAAGTCATAGTAAAAACCATTTTCTATAGAAGGACCTATAGTAACCTGAACTTCTGGATAAAGTTCTTTCACTGCCTCTGCCATGACATGAGCACATGAATGACGGAGAATCTCTAAACCTTTGTCGTCTTTGCCTGTTATAATTGCGATTTTAGTGTCTGCATTGATAACGGTAGAAAGGTCTTGCAGGTTTCCATCTACTTCAATTGCAAGAGCAGCTTTAGCAAGCCCAGCTCCTATAGATGCCGCAACCTCAAGTCCTGAAACAGGCTTGTCAAAATCAAGTTTGTTACCATCAGGTAAACTAATCGCAATCATTTTTATTTCCATTCCGTATGTTGTTTTCTTATAGTTTTATTATGAATCATAAAACAATTAAAGACTTTTCCACTTCGTTAACGTCAAGTTCTTTAAAAGAATTTTTTTGAATAATCGTAACATTACCCCCTCGTTGACCGCATAAGTCAGGGTTTGAGGCTTTTGAATAAAGTACAACGCTATGACAATTCGCAGCTGCTATCATGTGCATAGGTCCTGTGTCATTGCCAACGGCAGCTACAGCATTCTTTGCTAAAACAGCAATATCAGATATAGAAGTTTTCCCTGCAAGAGATATTGCTTTAGGGCAATTTTCCATTATTACATCGATTACTTTTTTTTCGCTTGTAGTTCCAAGAATCACTGGAGTTATTGATTTTTTTAAAAGTCTTTGACCTAGTTCTGCGAACTTTGTTGCTGACCAGCGTTTTTCAGGTCGGTGCATTGCTCCGCCTGCTATAAAAAGTGCGTATTTTTCAGGAAGATTAAAACGTGAAATATCAGATTCTACCCATGATAAATCAGGGGTTTTAGTTTGATTTATCCCAGCTATTTTTAACTGTTCTGCTTGCCGTTCTATAGTGTGCATAAAATTTCTTTTTGGATTATCATGCAGATAAGTACAGCCTTTTGCGATTCCTGACCATTTTGGAGTTTTACTAAAAAACGACATCAAGTTGAAATACCACGATGAACGGTTTGAAGTTTGCAGGTCGTAGACTACTTGAAAATTACCAGACAGCAGTTTTTTGCGAAGTTTCAAAACATCTAAAATTTGCCATATTTTAGGTCGGTTATCTATCAGCACTTCATCAAAATAAGGAGAGTTTTTAGCAAAATCTGCATATATTTTTGTTGTTAGCAGAGTTATATGAGTGTCTTTATGATGCTCACGGATTGCTGCAAAAGGTGCTAATGCCTGAACAAAATCACCTAAAGCACTTAATTTAATTACAAGAACGTTATTTAGAGAAGAACTCATTGTTTA
>DAOWDM010000015.1 GCA_030639035.1 Alphaproteobacteria bacterium | reverse complement strand
TTACTGTGCCGCCTAGCCCGAATGGATTGCCTATAGCAAGTATCCAGTCGCCTATACGAATTTTGTCTGAATCTCCAAATTCAACAGGAATTAGCTTTTTGTCAGTCTTAACCTGAAGTACAGCGATATCTGTTTTTTTATCTTTGCCTATTATTGTTGCTTCAAGAACAGTGTCATCGCTAAGAATTACTTTGATTTCTTCTGCCTTGTTTATGACGTGATAGTTGGTAATAATTATTCCTTTTTCATCAATAATGAAGCCTGAACCTAAAGATGAAACTTCACGTTCTGTATGTCTGTCATTAAAAAAATCTTTGAAAAACGGTTCAAAAGGAGTGCCTTTAAACTGCTGCATTTCATTTGGAACAGCCCTTCCCATGCTTTTATGTGTTGTTGAGATGTTTACTACAGAGGGAAGAAGCTTCTCTGCCAAATCAGCAAAACTGTCAGGAGCAGAACGAGCATTTACTACAGTTGGGGAAAAAACAACAGCAATAATGAATAGTTTACAAATTGTTCTGAACATTTTTTTAACCTCGTACAATCCAAACAAATACGACACCAATTACAGCTAAAAACAGTCCCATGTTACGCAGAACATCGGAAGGAATCACCTGAATCTCACGCATCATTTTTTTTCATAAAATCAGGAGCTGCCACATAAAGCAGCCCCTCGATTACAAAAATAAGAGCAAAAGCTGTTAAAAGTTCATTTAACATAAAACTATTTAACGCTTTTTATACTTGTTTCCAGGTGTTTTGTTGAAATATCTGAAAAACTCGGAATCAGGAGACAACACAAGAGTTGTTTTATCCCTCATTGACTTTCTATAAGATTCCAGCGAGCGATAAAAGGCATAGAATTCAGTATCTTTATTTGCAGCATCTGCCCATATTTCTATAGCTTTATTATCGCCTTCACCGCGTATTTCCTGAGATTTCCTCTGAGCTTCGGCAATTATAATCGTACTTTCACGCTCTGCTTTTGCACGAATTTGTTGAGAAACTTCCTGCCCTTGAGCTCGATATTCCTTTGCCTCTCTTTCACGTTCTGACCTCATTCTAGCATATACAGACTGGCTAATCTGAGGAGGTAAATCAGCTCGTCTAATACGAACTCCAGCAATTTCTACACCAAGAGTTTTCGCTTCTTTATCAGCCATTTTCCAAATATCGTCCATGATTTGAATACGTTTATCGGATAAAAGCTCTATCAGAGTTGTCTTACCAAGAACGGCTCTTACAGAAGAACTAATAATGTCGTTAAGTCTTGAAAGAGCTTCTTTTTCATTAGGAACTGACTTGTAAAAAACAAGAGGTTCAACAATACGAAAGCGTGTAAAGCTGTCTATTTCCACTCGTTTTTTATCAAAAAGAGTCAATTCTTCAGCAGGAGGATCAAGATCTAAAAGCCTATTGTCATAATAAACAACATTCTGAACAAACGGACTTTTAATTTTCAATCCAGCTTCTTTGACAACTCTTTTAGGAGCACCAAACTGGAGAACTATTGCCTGCTCTGTCTGCTTTACTATGTAAAGAGAATCAAGCAAGGTTACTAAAAAAAGAACACCAAAAATCATTGCTATTGTTTTTTTCATTATTATTTTCCTCCCCGTCTAGAACCAATTTCTGACAACGGAAGATATGGGATAACCCCCTGTCCGTCTTTTGATTGGTCAATAATCACAAGTTCAGATTTTCCCATTACTTTTTCCATAGTTTCAAGATACATGCGTTTAGCTGTAACTTTTTTTGCTTTTTTATATCCATTAAGAACGGAAACAAACCTGTTCGCATCACCAGCTGCACGATTAACAACTTCTGCTTTGTAAGCCTCTGCTCCCTGCATTTTCTTTGCTGCTTCACCTCTGGCTCTTGGAATAACTTCTCTTTTGTATGCTTCTGCTTCATTTCTAAGACGTTCTTTGTCAGTTTTTGCACGCTGAACATCATTAAAAGCATCAATAACAAGTTTTGGAGGATTAACTTCTAAAAGCTTAACTCGTTTTATCCTGATTCCTGCACCGTAACTGTCTAAAACTTCTTGAAGAAGAGCAGAAGTTTTTAACTGAATTTCTTCTTTATCCATTGTCAGAACTTCTACAATTAGTGTTTTACCAATAACTTCACGCATAGCACCTTCTGCAGCTACACGAACAGTTCCAGCAGGGTCTCGCATGTTAAACAGATAATCACGAGCATCTTTAACAACCCAAGTAACGGTAAAATCAATATCAACAATATTTTCATCACCAGTAAGCATTAAGCTTTCTTTTGGCATGCTCTGAACTGACGGTTTTGAGTACCTAGAAGCTTGAATTGTTCTAAAGCCAATTTCTTCTCTGTTTTCACGCGTTACATCTGGAATCATTACTGTTTCTATTGGCACAGGCAGATGATAATGCAGTCCAGCACCTGTCATATAAGCAAAACTTCCAAAACGAAGCACTACACCTTGTTCATTTGGCAGCACACGGTAAAAACCTGTAGCCGCCCAAAGTCCAAAAACAACAAGCAAAACAACGAACATTCCGCCTTTTGCACCGAATATAGGAGGCACAGCATCTTTAAACCTGTTCCGTCCTTTTCTTATAAAATCTTCAATATCGGGTGGAGGGGTATTTGAGCCAGAACCACTGTTAGATCCCCACGGTCCGCCTGAATCTCCACTATTGCCCCACGGTCCTGAACCTTTTCCATCATTGTTCATGTTGTTATCTACCTTGTTAAAATTACATTTAATTTAAAAACTTGTTATTCTTCTGGTTTATCAAGAACCTTCATAAGTTCATTCCATTCACGCTTAGTCATTTCTACATCACTATGCGATACTTTTTCACCATTCAGCATTCGTTTTACAGCTTCCAGTCCTGCACTGGAAAGGTGAGCTCCGCCCATACGATACTGCATAAATGCTTCATATGTCATTGGTGTCCATCTTTTCATCATCTCAAGAATCTGCTCCGCATAAAGACGTATTTCAAGCTGAGCATGAGGGTGCAGTCTTAATGAAAGAAAATGCATCAAGTTATGAAGGTCAATTTTCCAGTACCACTGTGTATAAGTATTAAGAGTAAGATTCATACGGGCAAGCTCACGAGCGACACCTGTACGGTTTTCATCAATGCGGTTTCCATACTCATCTTCATTGTGCATTTTTTCATAATTATTATAACAATGCTCGGCATCTGTTCTTAAAATATTAAGAACGTCGTTTGCCTCATTTTCACTTAATGAAACCCCACGCCCCTGACTGTTGTCTGATGATTGAGCCGCTAAATTTTCTTGAGCAGGGATATAAAATTCACGATCAAGGATAGAATAACGTGCAGAACATTCATTTACGGTTGCTGTACGATGACGAATCCATTGTCTTGCAACAAATATAGGCATTTTTACATGGAACTTAATTTCACACATTTCAAAAGGAGTAGTATGACGGTTACGCATCAAATAGTTTATTAAGCCTTTGTCTTGATGAACTTTTTTTGTTCCTCGTCCATAAGATACCCTTGCAGCTTGAACTATTGCAGAGTCATCTCCCATATAGTCGATTACACGGATAAAACCATGGTCAAGCACTGGAAACAGTTTGTATATAATTTCCTCTAACGCAGTTACTGTCGATCGTTTAGTTGAGTTGCTAACAGCAGTAAGCCGTTTGATTTCGGTCTCCTGTTCCAGCGTAAGTTGCATTTTTCTTTCTCCATTAAAACACTTAATTCTAAACTTACTCTATTTTACAATTTTTGCATCAAATTTTTTAAAATATTACTATAAAAAACTATTTAAAGCTTCCAATTGTTCTGTTTTTGTTTTATATTATTAATGTTGGGTAACCAACTATGATGCTAAACCCTTTATGGAATAGGCGTAACGGACTCGGGGGCAGTACCCGGCGTCTCCACCATTTTTTTATGGGGACGAAACAGGATCGACGTGCGTAGTAAAGATATTGGTTGTATTCGGTATAGTACCACCGTTATCGGGCTAATTTTAAGTAAGTGCAAACGATAATGGCACTCAGGTGGCTCTTGCTGCATAGACAGCTAGACTACCAAATAATACAATTCCTGCTTCCGTGAGTGGAAGTTAGGTGGGGCGTGGGGCTGCCTAGCAACAGAAGTGCCCCATTTTTGTTTTAAATGAACTGACTACGATTTTTTCAAACCAACGATTCTCATACTCGAACCAGCCCCCGCTTGTCATTATTGTGATTTTTTGAGTGCAACTAAATCAAAAAAGTTCTAGCTATGCTATATATTGGGCAAAGCCTTTTTCTTTACCGTTAGAAAAAGAAATAATTTAAGTATCACTGCCATCTGAATTGTGAATAGTATTCAATAGCTTTAATAAAATTGGAAAAATTAACATGAGAAAATCGGTTATTATTATCCCTGCTCGGTATGATTCCATTAGATTTCCAGGAAAACCGCTAGCTAAAATAGCTGGAAAAGAAATGCTGCTTAGAGTTTGGGAGATTGCAAATATTGTTATAAATAACATCTCAAATGTTGAAGCTTATGTTGCAACTGATGATGAAAGAATAGAAGTGTTTTGCAAGGAAAACAGCATTAATTACATTATGACATCGCCTGAATGTGCAACAGGAACAGATCGTATTGTAGAGGCTGTATCAAAGCTTGATACCAAACCTGATTTTATAATTAATATGCAGGGAGACAATCCTCTTTGTCCGCCTTGGTTTGTCGAAGAATTAATTAAAACATATAATGAAGACAACTCTATTGAAGTTGTAACTCCTGCGGTAAATTTGACTTGGAAGGCTTTAGATAGGTTAATTGAAAACAAAAAAACTACACCTTTCAGCGGAACATGCGTAACTATGGATAAAGCTGGATATGCTCTATATTTTTCTAAAAATATAATCCCTGCAATCAGAAAAGAAGAAAAACACAGGAAAACGATGGATTCTTCCCCTGTGTACCGTCAACCTGGTTTGTATGGATACAGAATAGATGTTTTAGAAAAAGTCCCAACATTGGAAAAAGGATACTATGAAGACTTTGAAGGTTTGGAGCAGTTAAGATTTATGGAAAATGGCATCAAAGTAAAATGTGTAAAAACAAACTATAAAGATAGAGAAGACCTTGCTTATATGAGCGGTATAGACAGCCCAGAAGATGTTTTTAGAGCAGAAAAATTATTTAAAAAATATGGAGAATTCTCTAAATGACAACAACATTAATCATTGCAAGGCATGGCAATACTTTTAAGGCTGGAGAAACTCTGACAAGAGTAGGTGCTAGAACGGATTTGCCTTTGGTGGAAGAAAAAAGAGGAAAAGCAATAGGGAAATACCTTAAAAATCATAAGCTTATTCCAGATGTTGTTTTTTCAGGTCCTTTAAAAAGACATATCCA
>DAOWDM010000234.1 GCA_030639035.1 Alphaproteobacteria bacterium | reverse complement strand
GGCTACTGATGGTAATCTTCATATAGTATTTGCTGTTCTTAAAAAAATGGAAAAATTATTTCCTATAGGTCATCCTGAGCACATTATTATGACTGGTTCAGGTGGCAACCAAGGTGCTTTAGATGGAATACGTGAGGGATACGTTGATCAGTCATCAAGCCACCCATGGACAGATCTTGGCATTATTGCAGACTGGATAGAAAGACGTTTTAACGGTCAAGAAATACATGCTGAAACTATAACAAACCCTAATGCTTTATGGTCTCCAGCTCATATGAAAAAAACAGATATGGGATGGTTGCTTGTTTTTTCAACTGTATCTGTTAACAAAGATAATGTTGATGATAAACGGCTTTGGGCGAATCAAATAGAACGACATTTTGAATGAACAATAAAACCACGCAAAGCTTAAAACAACACAGTATTCGTATCCAGCTACTTTTATATATAGTAGCTGGAATGATGCTTATTATGGGTTCTTATACTGCACTTTCTGTAACAAACATACGTAAACAGAACGAAATAAAAGAAGCTCGCCATCTCCGTGCAATACAGCAGGAGATGCAAAACGAAGTAGATGTTTTAATTCAGTCAGCTTCTGGATTTGCCCAATTATTTTCTTTTCAGGAAAACATTAAACAATTTGTTCTAGTAAACGATCATCATGGTCTGAAAAAGGATATAGTGCCAATTTTTCAGGAAATGCATGATAAGTACAATGTTTCTCACCTTTACATACACGCTATTGATGGAATTATTCTGCTTCGAGGTCATGCTCCTGATGAATTCGGGGATTTTTCCTTTTGTTATCGTAGCACACTCAAAACTGCCAAAGAAACGAAAGCAACAACAGGTGGCATCGAATTTGATATTAATCGCCTTGGCATTCGTGGGACAGCCCCTATTCTTGTTGATAATAAACTAATCGGTCTTGTAGAAGTAGGGCATAACTATGACCTTGAATACCTGCAAAAGCTTAAAGAACGCACGGGCATGGACTATCGAATATGGGTCAGTTACGAAACTGCATCTCTTTCTGGTTTTTGGCCTGACTCCGCTGCTCCAACATCGCCAACAGATAAAATATTTTACTATGCAAGCACAAAAGCAAATATGCCTGTGCTTAACAGTTCTGAATATGACAAGGTTCTTGAAAAGGAAGTTTCTGTTACTAATTTTATAAAAGTTCAAAATCAGTCATTGGCTGTGCTGTTAACTCCTATCTATGGGTACGAAGGGAAAAAAATTGGTATAATAGAATTGCAACATGACCGCACAGAAAGCCTTGCTGTAATTAAGCAAGATCAGATAAAAGCTTTGCTTTTGACTACGTTGCTCGCTGTAATAGGCATCGGTTTTATGTGGGTAATTCTCACACGGTTTGTTCTTAAACCTTTGTCTTATCTGGTGCAAATTGCTCAACGCCAACATAAAGGAGAACTAACAGCACGAGCCAGAATAGAACGCACAGATGAATTCGGGCTGCTTGGAGAAACTTTTGATGCTTTGTCGGATAAATTGGAAAAAACACTGACAAAGCAGTCTTCAATCATTGAAACACTTCAAGAAACAGAAGAAAATCTTCGTATAACTCTGCACTCTATCGGTGATGCTGTAATAACAACCGATATTAAAGGGTGTGTGATGCGAATGAATCCAACAGCTGAAAAGCTGACAGGGTATTCAATAGATGATGCTAAGGGTCTCTATATTCTGAAAGTGTTCCATATTATCAATGCTAGAACACGAGAGCTATGCGAAAATCCTATCGAAAAAATACTGAAGACTAGTAAAGCTATTGAGCTTACAAACGACACAATTTTAGTTGCGAAGGATGGTATTGAACGTCAAATCGCTGATGCAGGCACTCCTATTCATAATGATGATGGTGAACTGGTTGGCACTGTTCTGGTTTTTCGTGATGTAACAGAGCAGGCACAATTAATAGAGCAACTTCATCAATCCAAAAAAATGCAGGCGATTGGTCAGCTTGCTGGCGGGATAGCTCATGACTTCAATAACATGCTAGGCGGAATTATTGGTGCGGCAGAACTTTTGGAGATTGGGCTACCAAAGGAAGATCAGAAAAAAAATCATGTCTTTATACATTTGATTCTTGAAACAGCTCAGCGAGCAGCAGAACTTACTGAAAAACTTCTAGCATTTTCACGCAAAGGAACACGAATTGTTGTTCCGTTAGACCTCCATGCAGTTATTCAAGATGCAGTTGCTATTCTAGAACGTAGTATTGATAAACGCATAGACATAAAACTGAATATGAATGCAATTACTTCAACAATATTAGGCGATAAATCGCAACTGCAAAATGCTATTTTAAATCTTGGCGTGAATGCAAGAGATGCCATGATTGAAGGCGGAGAAATAACTATTGAAACAAATAATATTTCTTTAAATAATGAATACTGTAGGAGTAAAACATCTGATCTAAAATCTGGGTATTATGTACAATTGACAATCCAAGATACGGGTGTTGGAATTCCGCCAGATATACAAAACAAAGTTTTCGAACCATTCTTTACTACAAAAAAAACAGGCAAAGGAACAGGCTTAGGATTATCGGCTGTATATGGGACTATTCGTGATCATCAAGGCGATATAACTGTATATAGTGAAATAGATAAAGGAACAATTTTTCATATTTATTTGCCTATTAGCAATGAAACAGTCAAATTTGAAGAAAAGCCAACTAAAGAAAAATTATTGACAGGTTGCGGACTGATTCTAGTAATTGACGATGAAAAAATGATCAGAACAACTTCTAGCAATATTTTGAAAAAACTTGGTTATGATGTAATAGTGGCAGAAAATGGAGAACATGGAGTAGAGCTTTATAAGAAAAATAGCGACCGCATTAAACTGGTTGTTTTAGACATGGTAATGCCCAAAATGAATGGCAAAGAAGTATTTTATGCTATTCGCAACATCAATCCTGAAGCAAAAATAATCATGGCTTCTGGTTTTACTCAAGATATACAAATGCAACATCTGCAATATGACAAGAATTTTGTTTTTATCAAAAAACCATATTACGTAAACGAATTAAGCGAACTAATGACAAAAATGCTAGCTAAATAATAAAATAATTAGCTATGTTATATAATAGTGTTACCACTTGACATAAATTAGAGAATTTTATCACTGTTATTGTGAATATTTCCTCGCAATTACAATAGAAGCATTACGCTTGTAAGTAATAGTATTATTGAACACAGCCTATTTTAAAGGAACAAAAAAAACATGACTTCTTGTTTCGAAGAAAAAATCCGTTTGAAAATAATGGAAAAAATAGAAAGTCTATATGGTAAAAAAAATCTTTTAAAAATATTAGAAATGTTAGAAAAAACCATTTCAGATTTTCATAAGCAACACCCAGAATTACAAAAAGAAAAGCTTGAGATTCCACATGATGCCATATTAATTACATATGGAGACCAGATAAAAGAAGAAAAGCAGCCTTCTCTTGAGATTTTCGAAAAATGGCTAAAAGAAAACCTGCATGATGTTTTTGG
>DAOWDM010000080.1 GCA_030639035.1 Alphaproteobacteria bacterium | reverse complement strand
TTTAAGAGCAACATCATAATCAACAGGAAGCCTAGGAGGTTCAAAATCTTCTTTTGGAACAATAGTACCATTAGAAACTAAATTATCGTAAGTTTCCTTGATTTTCTTGTCAAAGTCATTGAAAGAAGTTGGAACTACTGCACCTGCTTTTGCAAAGGCTTCATTTTTAGCGTCGGCAGTTTCTCTGTTGCTGTCTGCTCTAGCTCCTGCATGACCGAACTGTACTTCAGCAGGGAATACTTTAGAGCAAGTTCCGATACACCATGCAACAATAGGCTTGGTTATTCTACCGTCTTTCATTGCTTCGATAATGGCGTATTCGTCTTCTCCGCCGACTTCACCAAGCAGCACAATCATTTTGATTTCAGGATTTGCTTCATAACGGAGCATGTGCTGAATGAATGTAGAACCTGGATAACGGTCGCCACCAATAGCAACACCTTCATAAACGCCATCTGTGTTCATGCCGATAATGCTGTTAAGCTCGTTGGAAAGTCCGCCCGATTTGGAAACATAAGCAACACTTCCAGGACGGTGCAAACGTGCTTTTACAATATTATCAAGCATTCCTGCTGTGTTGCCTACTCTGAAAGCTCCAGCAGCAATACCGCCAACTGTTGCAGGACCGATAATCCATTTTTTCCTGTCATCAGCTATTTTCAATAGCTCTCTAGCACGGCGTTCAGGAATACCCTCTGCAATAATAGCAACTGTGCGTATTGTATCGCATTCTAAAGCTTCTTTAGAGGAAGCATATGAAGAACGGAATGATGCAAAGTTAATCATAACATCAGTTTCAGGGTGCTTGGCTGCGGCTTCTTTCAAAGTGCGGTACATAGGAATCATAACTTCTTTTGTACCAAAAAAACATTTGTGAAAACCTTCTTTGGTAGTGTTCACAATGCACTCAACAGAAGGAGTTTCACGTCTGCAAATAAAGTCGAAATCAAGCATACGCTGTATAGCTTTTTGCTGATAACCGAAAATAATTGCCGTTGAAGTTCTGTCGTATAAAATATAATCAGGTCTTTTTGACATCTATGCCTCCTGCAATGCCATGTGAGCTTCTCTTGTCATGTGTGTATCAGGACCAAAGACGTGTATCGGAATACCTAAATCATCAGCAGCTTTCTTGAGATTATCAAGACCTTCCTGATAGTTAGGACCTCCACGGCGAACATAGATTCTGACATCTGTGTCAATAAGCTTCTGCTGATAGTCTTTCAAAGCCATTATTATACCTTTGAATGTTTTTGCTACATCAGTGAAGTTTGCAATACCTCCGCCAATATCAAGTATTTTACCACGACCTTGAGGGTCTTTTTCACGAGTCATTAAATCCATGAGAGTTTTAGCGTATTCATATGTCTCGTCCATTGACGGATTACCACTGTATTCGCCATAGTTTGCAAGCTCTGTTCCATGACCAAGGTCAACAATGGTATCAGCATAAATAACACTTGCTCCACCGCCTGCAACCATAGTCCAAACACGACCTTTTGGGTTTAGAATAGTTAGCTTTAATGAAGCTCCGCTGTTCATATCCATAGTCTTGATGTATTCTTCTTCTTTGGAAAGCATACGTCCAAACGGTGCAGGATAGTCAAGGTCTCCCCAGAATTCAGCACACTCAAAATGAGCAGTATCATCAACACGAGCAACCATATCCAAAGGAACAATAGTATCACCTGAAACAACAAAAGGATTTATTTCAAGATACGTGTAGCCTAGTTCTTTGTAGAAATTAAACAGTCCGCAAACAAACTCACCAAACATTTTTTTGTATTTTTCAGGAGTATCAGAGGGAAGTTTTTTTTCAATTTCAGAACTGGCAACATCAGCATCAATAGCAACATCTATTTCAACAACTGTATCCCAAACTTCTTCAATTTCAACACCGCCGTGGTTCGAGAAATAAATTGTGTCTCCTGCTCTGTTGCTTTTGATAGCAACATAGAACTCGCCTTTATGTTCAACAAAAGGCTCAATAAGGAAATGCGTCAACTTATCGGTGTTTTTACCAATAGTTGTTTCCTTATTCATTCTTTCTGCAATCCATGACTTAACTTCGTCAAATGTAGCATTTGCTTTGATAAGTCCGTGTTTCCCACGCTTGCCGAAAAGCTGGTCTGGTTTAACAACCAGTTTTTCTTCTTTAAGCCAGCCATGTTGTTTTGGTAAATCTGCCATATTAGTGTCAGAATCTACTAAAATTGTTTTACCAGGATAATTAAAATCACTGCCGAAATACTTTGACCAGTATTTGGCAAGCATTTTCTTCCCGTCAAATTCCCTTATTCCTCGTTGTGCCATTAGTAAAAAGCCTTGTTTTATCTAATAAAAAACCAAAATAATGCGAGATGACTGCTTCATAACTAATGAAACGTGCATCTCGCAAAACTAAGTATCCTTTCAGTATCCTTAATTATTCATGAAAGCAAGCGTACCACCTGCAAGAATAATTTTTTTCTGTCTTTCGGAAAGGCTGTACTCTACAGGAAACTTCTTATTTTCAATTTCCACCACAAGCTCACCATTACTGTTGATAATATCAACAATGTTTGGAAGCTTGATACTATCGCCCTGATTGATTGCATCATAATCAGCTGGATTTTTGAAAGTAAGAGGAACAATACCGAAATTAATCAGATTAGCTGTGTGAATACGCTCCATAGACTTTGCTATAACCGCCTTAACGCCAAGATACATAGGGCATAAAGCAGCATGTTCTCTGGAAGAACCTTGTCCATAGCTTTCACCTGCAACAATAATGTTGTCTCTGCCACTATCACGAATTGCAATAGCTCTGTCATGGAATGTGGTATCAAGAACTTCAAAAACAAACTCTGCATATTTCGGAACATTCGAGCGGTACTTCATTTTACTGCCAGCAGGAATGATATGGTCAGTTGTGATTTTGTCTTCAACCTTGATTGTAACTTCACCTGCAACAGTCTTAGGCATAGGTGAGCATGAAGGAGGATTACCGATATTAGGACCACGATAAATTTCTACGCTTGGTTTTGCACCTTTATTGAATTCAAACATATTGTCATCAATGATGAAATTTGCAGGCATTTCAATTTCAGGATATGCAACTCCAAAAACCTCTAGTTTGCGAGGGTCTGTCATTTTTCCAGTAATAACCGCAGCAGCTGCAACTTCTGGGCTTGTCAGATATATATCTGCACTTTTAGTGCCTGAACGAGCAAGAA
>DAOWDM010000190.1 GCA_030639035.1 Alphaproteobacteria bacterium | reverse complement strand
TGCTGATAAGGAAGAAAGACTGGATACCCAAGCCTGTAGCTTGAGTATGACAGGTGAGGTGCAGCTTGGAAAAAACGATTCTGTCGTTCTTGCAATTCCTCATTCAAATGCTAGGAAACTGCTTTTAGGTGAAACTTTGCCACAAAAAAGCAGTGCAATAGTTAATGCTCATTTTTTGATGGAAAAACACAGTTCCACGCAGTTTCTTGGACTTGTAGGAGCAACTACTCAATGGCTGTTTGTAAAAGATGATGTTTTATCGGTAACGGTAAGCAACGCCAATGAACTAGCTAAAAAACCCATAAATGAAATTGCAGAAATTCTATGGAACGATGCATCAAAAGCATTAAATCTTGATGAAAAAAGTTTTCCCCCTTACCGAATTATCAAAGAGAGAAAAGCAACAATACTGCACTCTCCAGAAGAAGAAAAAACTCGCCCTTTAACCCTATCCAACGCAAGCAATTTATTCCTTGCTGGAGACTGGACAAACACCAACCTCCCATGCACCATAGACGGAGCTATACAGTCAGGTGTTAGAGCGAGTTTTTTAAATCAGTTCTAAGTTTCTTTCTTTTCTCCGATATTTTCGAACTGTCCTGTGTTTTCTGTTCCATAACGGAGGTCGAAAAATTCTAGGAAAGGCATTGCTACATACATTGAAGAATATGTTCCGATAACAATTCCCCACATCATTGCAAATGCAAAAGTACGAAGAACTTCCCCGCCAAAAATGAATATAGACAGCACAGCAACAAGAGTTGTGCAGCTCGTAAGAATTGTACGGGACAGCATGTCGTTTATGCTAAGATTAAGCAAATCGCTTATTTTCATTTTCTTGTATTTACGTAAGTTTTCCCTGACTCGGTCATATGATACAACTGTATCGTTAATCGAATAACCTGCAATAGTCATAATTGCCGCAATAGTTGTCAAATTAAAGTCCAAAGCAAGGACTGAAAAAATACCGACAGTAGCAATAACATCATGGACAAGAGCAATCATAGCCCCTAGTGCGAACTGCCACTCGAAACGAAACCAGATGTAAACACAGATAGCAAGAATAGCAAAAACAACGGCAAGAATTCCGTCTTGTATTAATTCTCCACCGACTTTAGGTCCTACCATTTCGGTTTTGCGATATATAACGCCATCTCCGAGAGCTTTTTTGATTGAGTTCAAAGCCTCCATCTGCTTGCCTTCTTCGCCGTCTTGACGCTGAACTCTTATCATCACCTCATCACCATTTTCACCTATTCCCTGAAGAGATACATCTCCAAGTTTTAAGGAAGACAGCGTTTTCCTCATGGCTTTTATGTCTGCCTGACCTTCTGTTTTAACTTCAATAAGAAGCCCTCCAGCAAAGTCGATGCCAAAATTCAAACCCATTACAAGAACAGAAACAATTGATATTACCATCAAAAGCCCTGAAAAATTGAATGCAATTTTACGCTTTCCAAGGAAGTCAAAGGTTGTTTTTTCAGGAAAAATTTTTATAGCTTTTAACATTTGACTATCCTTTAAATAGGTAGAGTTTTTGGCTTGGAATAATGGAACCAGCTAATAACAATCAGCCTAGTAAGCATAATTGTTGTAAACATAGATGTAAGGATTCCTATCCCAAGAGTAACAGCAAAGCCCCTTACAGGTCCTGAGCCGAACTGGAACAAAACAATCGCTGCAACCAGACTTGTAACATTAGCATCAAGAATTGTCTTGAAAGCAAACTTAAATCCTGCACCTGCTGCATTTAATGCACTTCTCCCGAGTTTTACCTCTTCACGTATTCGCTCGAATACCAGAACATTTGCATCGACCGCCATTCCCATAGTCAGGACAATACCAGCAATCCCAGGCAATGTAAGCGTTGCACCAAGCATACTTAAAACGCCAATCAGCATCGACATATTTACAAGCAAAGCTATGTTTGCAAAAATTCCAAACAATCCATATGCGATAAGCATAAATACTACGACAAGAGCAAGCCCTAAAGCACTGGCAATACCTCCTGCCCTTATTGAGTCATGACCAAGCCCTGGACCTATGGTTCTTTCTTCAAGAACATTCAACGGAGCAGGTAAAGCACCAGCACGAAGAAGCAAAGACAAATCACTAGCTTCTTGAGCCGAAAAACTTCCAGTAATAACACCGCTTCCGCCTAAAATAGCACCATTGATATTAGGTGCACTTATAACTTTTCCATCAAGAACAATAGCTAGCTGTTTATTGACGTTTGATTTTGTAACCTTGCCGAAACGTCTTCCGCCAAGAGCATCAAAACGAAAACTTACAACAGGCATGCCGTCTTGGAAAGTAGGCTGAGAATCAACTAAATGTTCACCGCCAACTTCAACACGTCTTTTTACAACAAACCAAGCAGAGCTTGCACCTTCCACACCTTGCATAAGCTTTGAACTAGGGGGGAGTTTGCCACGCTTTGCATCATAAACAGAAGTCCTGTGGTCAACAAGATGAAAAGTCATTTTAGCCGTCTTGCCGATAAGCTCTTTTACACGTTCAGGATTATCAACCCCAGGTAATTGAACAAGGATTCTATCATCGCCTTGACGTTGAATTGCAGGCTCACGTGTTCCAAGCTCGTCAATTCTACGCCTAACTATTTCTATAGACTGGTCAACGGTAGAAAGACGGAGTTTTATCAGCCCTTCTTCATCAAAACCAAGCAAAAAAGCACCTGATTCAGCACTGAAAGTCATTTCAGGATCAAGATTTTTCAAAAGCTTTCTGGCTTTTGCTCTTTTTGCTTCATCTTTGATAATAACCGTTACATTGTTTTTAACAATACTAAGATCTGTGTAGCGGATTTTTTCTTTTCTTAAAGTCTGCCTTACAGAATCAAGAACAGAAGAAAGCCGTTCCGTTACAACCGTATCAACATCAACCTCGAGAAGCAGATGAGAACCGCCCTGCAAATCAAGCCCTAGATTAACAGGCTGCCACCAGCTTGGAAGTGCATCTACTCGCTGTTCTCCCATTAAATTCGGAACAGAAAAGAAAATACCAACAGCACAAATAAGAAGAACAACAGCCTTCTTAAAGTTTGAAAAATACATCATGCTAGTTTAGTCCTTAGCATCATTTGTAATAAGACCGCCGACAGAACTTCGCATAATAGTCATGCGAACACCATCATCAACGTCTATAAGAAGTTTATCTTCCCCGATAACTTTTGCAACTTTTGCGACTATGCCACCGCCTGTAACGATGTTGTCTCCGCTTTTAACAGAAGTAAGCATTTCCTGATGGTCTTTCAGCTTTTTTTGCTGAGGACGAATAAGCAGGAAATAGAACACTGCAAAAATAAGACCAAATTGTACAATCATTCCAGAAAATGGAGCTGCTGCTTCCGAAACGTCAGCAGTCTGTGCAAGTGCGGTAGAAATAAACATTGATGTCTCCTAAATTTTATATAGTTAGTATGGAATATAACGTTTTTTATATATTATTCTACATTTTTCTCATGTATTTTAATGGATTAACTGCCCTGCCTCCTGAGCGTATTTCAAAGTGAAGCTGTGGCTTTGATACGTTTCCAGTGTTTCCAGCTAAAGCGATTTTTTGACCTCGTTTTATTTTCTGCCCGTACTTTACAACTATTTTATCATTATGAGCATAAGCAGTCATCCAACCGTCCGAATGTTTTACAAGCAATAGATTCCCAAAACCTCGCAATTCATTTCCTGAATACACAATAACACCATTTTCAGCAGCCAATATAGGAGTTCCTTTAGAAACTTCTATATTTATGCCGTCATTATGCCTTCCTTTTCCTGCTTTCCCATATTTAGAAATAAGTTTTCCTTCTACAGGCCAAGCAAAATGCCACGTCGACCTTTTCAAAGGCTTTGGAATAGAAGAAGGACGTTTGAAAGCTGTTTTTTTCTTCTTTTCTTTATAAGGCTTTGCTAAAGAAGAGGTTTTTTTCCACTGTTTTTTAGCTGTTTTTTTCTTTACCCGCATACGTTTAGCAACAGAAAAAGCAGATTCTTTTTTAACCGAATCAGGCAGTAAAAGCTTTTGTCCTATAGAAATGGTATAAGGTTCTTTCAACCTGTTCAAGCGTGCAAAACTGCTTACACTGACTTGATAGCGTCTGGAAACGCCATAAACTGTATCGCCTTTTTTAACGATATGATACGGCACAGGAGGAAGCCTCAGCCTTTGCCCTATTTTTAAGCGATAAGGCGGACGCAATCTGTTAGTTTTGATAAAAGAACGCACTGGAACATTATAATGACGAGCTATTTTATATACGGTATCGCCTTTTCTAACAGTTATTCGCCCTGTCTGTTTTGAAGCTTTAACGTGCTGTCTTTTTCCATAAACCCTAGTCCTCGCAGGACGATATTTCCCTGCAATCAACGGCACTCTCGAATAACTAACGCACCCACTCAGCACGCAAGTTACAAGAAATATAAAAAAGAATTTTTTAATGAGGTAAGACATTGATGTCGTTATATTTCCTATTGTGGAAGTCCTGATACTAGTGGGACGAAACGGACGGCGAATATTTTTTCGGTTTCGTAAGTATCGCCTGTTTTGCGAATACGTAGGAGTTTTTGTCCTCCAATTCCTCTTGGAGCTTCAACAGGAACAACCATAATTCCACCGTCTACAAGCTGTTCAATTAATACTTCAGGTATTTTTTCAACAGCAGCTGTTACTATAATTGCATCAAATGGGGAGGTTTCTTTCCAGCCTTTTGTACCATCTGCATGTTTATAAATGATATTTTCAATTCCAAGTTCTTTAAAAACGGCAGAAGCTTTGTCAAGTAACGGTTTGTGCCTTTCTATAGTATAAACACGGCGGCAAAGCCTTGCTAAAATAGCTGCCTGATAGCCCGAGCCTGTACCGATTTCTAAAACATTTGACCTGTCATTTATATCAAGAGCTTGAGTCATAGCTCCAACAACCAAAGGCTGGCTGATTGTCTGACCCAATCCTATAGGAAGAGGCTGGTTTGCATAAGCCATATCAAGATATTCTTTTAAAACGAATTTCTCTCTAGGGACTCTCTCCAAAGCTTCAAGAACGTTCATGTCCGTAACACCAAGACGGCGAAGCTCCATAATCAGCATCATTTTTTGGTTGTCAAAGTCCAAACTCAATGCCCTCAAGTTTCATGGATAATTCTTGCATAGTTTTATGGTGCGTCATATCAAGCGATAGTGGTGTAACAGATATTGCACCGTTATAAACAGCCTCAACATCTGTTCCTTTTTCAATATTATCCCACTTTCTTATAAGTTCGGTGGTTACAATATCAGATTGCTTTCCGTTCACAGAAGAAATAGTAGATGTCATAACAGGTATTACTCTAGCTTTTCCTAAACGTGCTGTTTTAATTCCTGTAAATTTATTAGAAGCATCAGGAAAATTAACATTCATAACTATTTCATCAGACCAGCTAGCTTCAACCAGCTTTTCTATGACTTTTCCTGCATAAGCTTCAGAATGCGTCCATCTTATTTCACTTTCATGAGCCTGACTAAGTGCGATTGATGGAATTCCTGACAAAGCCCCCTCCATAGCAGCCGATACAGTTCCAGAATAAGTCATGTCATCACCAAGATTACCGCCTCGGTTAATGCCAGAAAGAAGCAGTGTAGGCTTCCTGTCTTTCCCTAGAATTTTATTTAACGCAATCAGCACACAATCCGTTGGAGTGCCGTCAATAGAAAAATGCTTGTCAGAAATTTCCTCTATACTTATAGGAATTCCTTTCAGCGTAAGAGCATGACCCTTTGCACTTTGCTCTGTTTTCGGAGCTACAACCCATACATCATCGCTTAGATTTGCTACAGCACGTTCAAGCAGTTTTATGCCGTGAGCATCAAAACCATCATCATTAACTATAAGTATTCTGGAAAAAGACGGTTTAGCCATTAGCAGGAATAACCTCCATACCGCCCATGTATGGTACAAGCACTTTAGGGATTTCTATAGAGCCGTCTTCTCTTTGATAATTTTCAAGCACTGCAATCAAAGTACGTCCAACAGCAAGCCCTGAACCGTTCAGCGTGTGAACATATTTTGAGCCTTTTACTCCATCTGTTTTAAAGCGTGCATTCATACGGTGAGATTGGAAATCTCCACAATTTGAACAGCTAGAAATTTCACGGTAACGTTTTTCACCTGGAAGCCATACTTCAATGTCGTATGTTTTATGAGAACCGAAACCTAAATCACCTGTGCAAAGAACAACCGTACGATATGCAAGCCCTAGTTTTTCAAGAATCTCCTCGGCACATTTTGTTATTTTTTCATGCTCTGCTTTAGAATCTTCAGGCTTTACGATACTAACGAGTTCAACTTTTCCAAACTGATGCTGTCTCATCATTCCACGAGTGTCTTTTCCTGCAGCTCCTGCTTCTGAACGGAAGCACTGTGAATATGCACAAAAACGCATTGGCAATTCGCTTTCTTTGGAAACATGATTAGCCGCCATATTTGCCAAAGTTATTTCAGAAGTTGAAATAAGCCAGTAGCCATTTTCTGTTTTAAATGATTCTGACGCAAACTTTGGAAGCTGTCCAGTACCATACATAGCCTCATCTTTCACAAGAACTGGAGTGTACATTTCTGTAAAACCGTTTTCATCTGTATGAGTATCAAGCATAAACCGTGCGAGAGCTTTTTCCAGTCTTGCTAAAGCTCCTTTTAAGATGACGAACCTTGAACCTGAAATTTTAGCAGCATTTTCAAAGTCCATAAGACCAAGAGAAACACCAAGTTCATCGTGGAGTTTAGGCTTGAAATCAAAAGTCTTTGGTTCTCCGACTTTGCGAACTTCAACATTGTCTTCCTCGTCTTCTCCGTCAGGAACATCTTCATCAGGAGTGTTAGGAATCTCGATAAGCAAGTCTTCTATTTCATCACTTAAAGTGCTTACAATTTCCTCTGTCTCGGACATACTGCGTTTAATAGCACCGACTTCGTGAATTTGAATTTCTGCGTCTTCACCTTCTTTTTTCAAAAAACTGATTTTTTTTGAAAGCTCGTTACGGCGTTTTTGCATTTCTTGAAGATCTGTAAGAGCAGTTCTGTGCCTAATATCGAGGTCAATAATTTGCTCCGAAAGAGGTTCAAGCCCTCTACGCTTCATTCCTTTATCAAAAACCTCAGGATTTTCACGAATCCATTTAACATCAAACATATCTTCACCTATTAAAATAAAATAACGTTAATACTTATACATCAACAAAAATCAACAAACAGTAAAAATTAGCCGACAGCTTCATCTTCTTTGCGTTTTTCTACCATTCTGCTGGCATAGATTGAAAGTTCGTACAAAATAAGAAGCGGAACAGCAAGCCCAATCTGACTTATAACATCAGGAGGAGTCGCTATTGATGCCACAACAAACACAGCAACAACTGCATATTTACGCATTTTTACAAGGATTTCTGACGTAATAAATCCAACATAAGAAAGCAACGTAAGCAAGACAGGAAACTGAAAACAAAAACCAAACGCAAACACCAAAGTCATAACCAAAGAAAGATAATCTCCTACCCTTGCTTCTAGTTGAATCGGCAAAACCGTTTCTCCTGCCATAGTTTGGAATCCAAGCAAAAACCGCCATGCAAGTGGAATAATTATAAAATATACCAACGCAGCACCAAGCATGAATAATACAGGGCTAGCTATCAGAAAAGGCAGACAAACTTTTTTTTCTTTTTTATAAAGCCCAGGAACAATAAACAGCCATATCTGAGTAACAAAAACAGGAAACGTCAACATTAAAGCACCAAAAGCACCCAGCCTAATATAGGTAAAAAAACCCTCGGTCATAGACGTGTAAATCATGCGTTGTGTGCCACCGACCTCATGCATAATATTTGCCAAAGGCAGCATAAGAATGTTGTAAATATCTACGGCTACAAAATAACAAAGGCAAAAAGCAGCCATAAAAGCCAGAACTGAAAACAGCAAACGCTGTCTTAGCTCAATTAAATGAGCAATCAAAGGCATCGGATTGTCTTCAAATTCTTTTTCCATTTAAGAATCCGCCTCATCATCATCAATAATATCTGGCATCATATCGGAAAAAGCAGAAAAATCTGATGTAGAAATTTCTTTTATATCCTGTTTAAGATTGTCTTTCTCAGCTATGATTTCGTTAATTTCAGCTTCTTCAATCATATCATTCATATGCTGGCTGAACTCACGAGACAAGGTGCGGAGCTTTCCTAAAAAACGCCCTGCTGAACGCAAAACGCTTGGTAAGTCCTCGGGCTTTACAACAACAAGTGCAATAACCGTCGCTAAAGCCAACTCCCATATACCTATATCAAACATTTTCTAAAAAACCGTTTTTTAGTTTCATTACGACAAAGGGAAGTTAATCAGCGTCTTTATTTTCGCTTTCGTCTTCAATGGTTTTTGGCTCTTCTTTACCTTTGTCTTTTAGACCTTTTTTGAATGCGTTGATTCCTTTGCCTAAATCTTCTGCAAGCTTTGGGATTTTTCCAGCACCAAACAGAACAAGGACAACGAGAAGAATCACAAGAGCTTCCCAAATATGCGTACCCATAAAAATTAACTCCAATATTTTTTTGATGACAGCTTTCTTAATCTTTATATAAGGAAACTCTTAAAAAGGATAGAGTTTGGGTAATTTATTTTGTTTGTTTTTCTTTTTGCACTTTCTTTTTTTAATGCTGGCAATGAAAATTTTATATAAAGCGTTTCCGTTCCAAAGCTTGGTGTTTTTACCATATACATAACGGCTGAGTATTCTTATTTCTTTTTTCAGCTCATCAGAGTCAAGAAGAACAGCTACTTTCTCTGCATGAGTCAGTGTAGTTCCTGCCCATCTGGCACGCCCCCACATTAGCAAAGCTTCCATAGCTTTTATACCATCAGCATTATCACATGCTTCTTTTAGTGCTTTTTTTGATTTTTTAAGTTCTTTTTCATAATCGGCTTTGTCTGTTTTTCTAAGTTTTATAAAAGCTATAATTATTCCGCATTCAATCAGCAAAGCAAGGAAAACCAAGCAAAAAGACAGCCAATTCTTTTTCAAAGACTGTGTTTTTTCTTCAATAGATTCAATAAGCTTTTCTGGTATTTTTTCACCTGTAAACAACAGCCATGTTTCACTCAACCACCCTGTTTTTTTCTTATTAACAGTTGGTTTTTTTACCTGCACATCATCAACAAGAACGGGCAAGACTTCAAACGTTTTAGAAGGAATACGAGCTATTTCCTGTTTGTCCGTTACAGTATTCCACCAAGGAATTTCTATTGCAGGAAAAATATAAGTTCCTGAACTAGAAGGAACTATTGCAATAGACTGGCTGATGCTGTCTGATATATTTATTCCATTAAATAAATGCTGTTCCTTAGTTGCTCCCATATATTGGCTGATACCGTCAATTTCAGAAACTTTAAATTTTGGCAATTGAGCAGCAAGAAGCCCTTCTGCTTTAATGTTAAGGATTCTGCTGATAGCTTCTCCTTTGCGAACAGTTGTTTTTTCAGGAATCCATTTTTCACTTATTTCAAGATTTTTTGCAGGAAGCCAGCTTGAGCCATCTGCTGTTTCTGGTCTAGGACGAACAACAAGTTCCTCTGGTATTGCAGCAAGAAGCACGTGAGGCATAGAACCGCCTATTAAATGTAAATCAAAACGTATCGGATCGGGATTAAATTTCCCGCTTATTTGAGGAAATACTGCAAACTTGTATTCAAAGCCATGAAATCTGCGACCGTTTATGTCAACTTCCATCATACGCTCGCTGACTTTTTTTGAAATAGCAGAATCAGACGTGGGAATTTCCATAATATTCCGAGCAATCGCATGAACGGTAAGCAGTCTTATTGTTAATATTATTTGCTCTTGAACATAAGGGTTTTCGTTATCTATTTCTGACAGAATGATAATACCGTCTTTCTCCGAACCATTTCCAAGATATAAAGGCTCGCCAAACCTTGTTCCAACTGGTTTTCTTTTCTTTATTTCGATATGGAAAGGCTGACTTTTTGCCTTTGCAACAATAATTTCTGGAATAATCACATGTCCCCCATGCAGAGGAATCAGTTCTATAGACCAGTCTATTCTGTTGTAGCCATCGGTGCGTGTAAGGACTTTTTTTATTTCGAAATCGTGAGTAAGCTCTCTTAAATTTGGTTTTTCAGATGTAGGCTCTCCGTCATAGCTAATCATCAGCTTGAACGGCTTTCCTGCTGTCAAAGACTGACTGTCTGGCTTGACAGTTAAAGTGTTTGCCAATGCCGTTCCAATCATCAAGCAAAAAACTGTAAAAAAGATAGAAATTCTTACCATTTTTCAGTCTCCTGTGATTTTTTATAACGTTTTTTCGCATGAGTGCGTCGCATCTTTTCTCGTAAAAGCCAATAAGGTTCTTCAGGAATACTTCCAAAATAATGCTCTACAGCCTGCTCGCCTTCAGTCTTTTTTTCAGGTTGTCTATTTGACGGTTGAGGTTGAGGTTGAGGTTGTTGCTGTTGCTGAGGTTGTTCAGAAGAATCTTCACCGCCATTGTCTTGATTCTGGTCTTGATTATCATTTTGACCATTGCTTTGGTTATCAGAAGAATCTTCGCCACCATTGTCTTGATTCTGGTCTTGATTATCATTTTGACCATTGCTTTGGTTATCAGAAGAATCTTCACCGCCATTGTCTTGATTCTGGTCTTGATTATCATTTTGACCATCGCTTTGGTCATCAGAAGAATCTCCTTCTCCTTCTCCTTCGTCTTTATCTTGGTCTTCCATCAATTTTTCAATGATTTCTTTGTTGATTTTTGCATCTTCATGCTCAGGGGATATTTTTAAAGCTTTTTCATATGCTTCAATGGCTTCTTTAAACTTATTTGACCAAGCATACGCATTCCCTAAATTATATAAATCCTCGACATTTTCACTGTCTTTTAAAACCTCGGCTGATTCCTCGAATTTTTCTGCTCTGAATAAAGCAACTCCTTTCCATGACTTATTTGTAAAAAGCACAGCAGCATCTTCAGGACGATTATCCGAAAAAGCCAAAGCTCCTTTTTGATTGGAAGTATATAAAAAATCCTCCAGATTTGCCGCTTTTGTTTCACGTGAAACAGAAATCATAACGACAATGAAAACAACTATCCAACCTCGCCTGAAAGCAACAGGAGCTAACGGAAGCAACAAAAGTAGCACCCAAACGCCAAAATCACGCCATACATCAACACGAATATCAACTTCTTCACCTGACAGCCCGATAGTTTTAGATGTTATAACTGTGTCTATATCCCGCTCATCGGCTGTTATATAGCTGAAATTGCCCCCTCCTGCATTAGCAAGCTGAATCATCATATTTTTGTTTATTTTTGAAATTATAAGACTGCCGTCTTGAACCGTAACAAAGCCACCCTCTGGTTTTGGAACAGGAGCTCCGCTAAGAGTTCCAACCGCTAGAACAGACAAAGTATGACCAGCTTTAGCGACTTTTTCTGCTGTTTTTAAGGCCTCATTATTAACACCTCCGCCATCGCTTATTAGCAAAATTTGTGTATTCAAAGCATTGGAGTTTTTTATAAGCTCTAAAGCCTTATCAATTGCCCTATCCACCCTAGAACCCTGACTAGGCATAATTGCGGGGCTGATTATTGGCAAAATATTTTCAATAACTTCAACGTCATCAGTCAAAGGGGAAACTACATACGGTTCATCTGTAAACACGATAAGTGCCGCCTGTCCTCCGCTTACACGTTTTAATATGTCATGCACTTTGAAAAGCCCACGGACAAGTCTGCTTGGAGCAATATCCATAGCATTCATAGATAAAGAAGTATCAAACAGAATCACCGTTCGAGCATGACCTTTAAATGCCTGCTGTGGCATTCTTTCCCAAGTTGGTCCTGCCAGTGCGATTATTGCAATACTCCAGCCTATAATAAGAAGAAGCAAAGGATATCGACTGCTTTTGCTGTCTCCTTTTATCTGCATATGGTCAAGAAGATGAGCGTCACACACACACCGCCACTGATTTTCCCAACGTCTGGCAATAACTGCCATTCTTACCAGCAATATCATTATGCCAAATGCAAAAAGCCATGTAGGTCTGATAAAATGAAAGGACTCTAATATCATAAGGCGGTTTTATCCTTACTATCAGAGACGTTCATTTTTTCAGAAAGAATTATCATTGGAATAAAGCGAGAAAACGCAATAATAAAACTTAATAAAAGAGACAATGACAAAGGAAAATAAAACAATTCCTTAACAGGGCTAAGATAAGTAATTTTTCCGCTTGCAGGCTCTAGCATATCTATTGTTCTGTAGATTTTTTCAAGCTCACGAGTGTCTTTTGCCCTAAAATATGCTCCATTGGTTTCCTGTGCGATTTTTATCAGCAATGCTTCATCAAGATCAGCCGAAGTGTCAACCTCACGCCGTCCCATTTTTGTAAGCT
>DAOWDM010000152.1 GCA_030639035.1 Alphaproteobacteria bacterium | reverse complement strand
GTAAACTTTTACATCTTTAAAAGATAAAGTCCATTGCTTTTTTAAATTCAAGATTACAGCATACCTAATTATTTGCTTCTTAGAAAAAACCGCATCAAAACCGTCGTAAATCTTGCCCGTGTCTTTGAAGTAGAACTAAAAGACCTATTCGACTTCCCACCCGAAACCAAAGCCGAAAAAGCAAAACACAATTCCCGAAAAGAACTCCAAGAAATCCTCTCAACCTGCAACGAAAAAACCACCACCGCCATAATAAAAACCGCCCGAATAATGGCTGAGTTGAAGGGGTAGGAAACAACTTTGATTCCTGCGGATTGATATTATGGTTATAAAATATTCTTATATTATAACTATCTAAATTCTCTTCCTTATTTCCATTTTTGCTTTTATTCTTTTCTGCAATAGAAATAGTAAATAATACTTACAGCTCTAATAACAAAATTTGGGAAGTAAAATGACAGCAAATTATCATGATGCAGTAGTTTGTTTTATAGATATTCTTGGTTTTTCAAACAAGGTTGAGCAAACATTAGATACTAACGATGTTGAGAATCAGGACAAAACAAACCGTATTATAGAAGCATACGATTGTATCCGTAACAATACGGGTCTGAACGGGAAATATCCAATACATGATGCTGCTATGGTATCAATTTTTTCTGATTCAATTGTGATTTCATTTGATGTGTCGGCAGAAAGTGGTGTTTTTTGGACTTTTTTTATCGTTAATGACAATGCAAGCAGATTTAATTCAACATGGGTTTGTTATTCGTGGTGCTGTTACAAAAGGAAAGATTCTACACAATCAGAAAATGATTTTTGGTCCAGCTCTTGTAGCTGCTTATAAACTGGAAAATTTTGATGCAAAATACCCAAGAATTATTGTTTCTGATGATATTATAGAAGTTGCTACAAAAGCTCACTCTTGTAACCACACTTCTAGGCACGAACAAGAATATATCGAAAAAATGTTAAGAATTGACGATGATGGGTTGCACTATATTGATTACTTTAATGAAGTTAAGTCAGAGTTTGATGATCCTGGATATGACTATCCTCAATACCTTGACATCATGAGAAATTAATTGAGACAGGTCTTAAGAATACAGAAGATAGTGTTCGTGAAAAATATATTTGGATGGCAAAAAAGTTCAATATTGAGGCTTATAATATTCAAAAATGCTTAAAAACATTTGAAGGAGATATAGACGTATATGAAGCTTATGAATGTATAATACCAATTGATTTGCACTCCCAAGCAAAGTTTTTCGGCTTGTTTATAGAGTTATACTATAGCATCATCAAACTTTTAGGTCGTATATATAATAGGAAATAATCTAATGAAAGTCAGCTTTGCCGCACTCGATTTTTTAGTAGAACTGATATACAGCACTGGAATAGTAAGCTCCCAACTGATTGCATTTTTCAATCAGTATGGACTTAACAAAACACAGGTTGTAATGCTCTCAAGTAAACGCCTGTTTGCTCGTGAATGTTTGACGGAATTGAACGGTAATCCAGAGTTAAAAGAGTGCATAATTGATCTTCTGAAACAATTACATTTTGATGAACGCAATAAAGTGTTGGAGAAACTTAATCGTGCATTGAAATACGATGGTTTTGAGGCGATTGATGATGGTAACAGTATTGAAATTGAACCAATTATAAAGAACTCTGGACAAGCACATCTGAATGCTATTGGTGAAAGGGCTGAAATTCTTAGCCATGCGTCATTGCAAGCTGAAATTCGACGTATAGAACAGTCTTTGCATAACGATCCTTCCCTAGCAATAGGTTCAGCAAAAGAAATGATTGAATCTGTTTGTAAGGCAATATTAGAAAAATTTGGTGATGAAGATATTTCAAGTAATGAATTACCAAAGCTCGTCAAAAAAACCTGCACAAAACTCAAGCTGATTCCTGAAGACATTCCAAATTCTGTACGAGGTGCAAACAAAATAAAAATAATTCTGAGTAACCTTGCTGCTATTGCTCAACAAACAGCAGAGCTTCGTAATCTCTATGGGTCTGGTCATGGAAAAACTGGGAGTCATAGAGGGTTATCTCCAAGACATGCTCGTCTTGTATCTGGTGCTGCAAGTACTCTTGCCTTGTTTCTTTTGGAAACATATGAAGACCAGTGTGAGCCGTTATAATAATCAGCTGTTTGCTTTCTTCTCTCATATTCACACCTATATTCAGAAATATTTAGGAAATGCCATGTCAATTAAAAACTGTCGTACTACAAAGAATCGAGACCGTAAGCAGGAAATTATTGATAGATACGATTTAATACCTGGTTCGTATTGCAAAGTTCTGCCACATCAAGTTAAAGAAAAGCGTGAGGGTTGTTGTGGATCGTTAACTGATAAATTTTTCCAATTCTATTTCAAGCCAAAAAGAGGCTTTAAGCCGACTGAAGACTATTCTTTTGAATCAGGAAGTTTTTTTGTCGGACATGATTGCGGGCTACAGTTCATCGAAAAACTAAAACAAGTAGGTAAGCTTGATGATAATTACCAAATCCCCACCTGTTTCAATCCATTGCAATTACTCAAGCAAGCAAATCGTAATAGCAGTAAAAATACAACTAATGGAATAACACTGCTTAAACCAACACAACTTAATACAGAATTGAAGGTTGTTCTAGGCATTCTTGCTCAAATTTGCAGGACACCATTACGCGTAGAATTAAACGAAATTTTATTATGGCTGCACAGTAATCCGTATAATGATAATGAAGATTGGGCTGTTTGTAGAATTAATAATGCGATTAAATCTCATGCAGAGCTAAATGGCAAAACATTACGTCAAGCCATGCAGGCAGAAGAACAACTATGCACACAATCATGGCGACAATTTACATTTCTCGCAATTGAACGAGTTTTAAGAAGCTGTAATCATGAGAGTTTTATTGATCCAGATGTAGAATTTATCGAAGAGTTTCCAGAATATCATTACGTTGAAGTTGTTCGTAAAAATAATAGTGGAAACTACAAATGCCTAGCAGATGATAGTAATGATGAAATATGGCTTTTCAGTGAACAAGTATATGATGGAATCGCAATTGGTGACTGGCTCAAAGTTCGACTTGGAGAAACTTATATAAAGGTAAAAGGTGCAATCGAGCGTTTTATACCATTTGTCTTTTGCAAGCTTTCGATAGGTTATATCAAATACATAGATAATAAAAACAACCTTAATTTTGCATTCATGAAAGTTGATGACTGTGATAATAACATTTTTATACCAAAAGATATTTATGAAGGACTTGGATGCCCAGAAAAAACTGCTCGCTTGACAGTAATGGCAGTAGAGACTGATCTGAACCAGAAAGCAATATGGGGTCGGTTGTTGTGAAGTCTTCTTATTGCTTAACAACATCAGCAAAATTCCCCACTTTACATCTGCTAATGAATTCTGCTAAAGTTTTGGTTAGAGGGAATGGTTTTGTGTTTTTGGAAACATAGAGGAATCAACGGTTTTGGTGGATTAGTTGCTAATCCCTGTCTCTCCGCCACACTGCTTCGCCAAGGCTTCGCAGTGTTGGCAAAAGCCAACTCAAGAAACTTGCTTGCGAACAAGTAGTGTCCTGCGTAGCTTTAGCGAAGCAGGGCGGAAAGTTTGGAATATTCCCCCAATGTATTACGTCTATCTCTTAGAAAGCCTAAACAACCCAACAAAACATTATGTAGGATTTACAACAGACATTAAAAAGAGACTTCAAGAGCACAATACAGGAAAATCAATTCACACAAATAAATTCAAACCATGGAAATGCTCAATATACCTTGCCTTTGAAAATAAAGAAAAAGCAGAAAAATTCGAGACATACCTAAAACATGGCTCTGGACACTCATTTGCAAAAAGACATTTTTGGTGAAATAGAATATATGGATAATTGGTGGTACAAATGATTTATATTTTATACATAGGGATTTTTTGCATATCTTTCTTGGTAGTGCTTAATGGATTGTTGCAAGGAAGGTTGAAGTCTCGTATAGATGCTATTTTAAGCATATCTATTGTGAGCTTAATAGTCTGTATTTTTGCCTTGTTCGGTTGGAAGTTTGGGATAGTTTCTATAGTTACTGCGTTTTTTGCAACTATTATTACTAGACCAATTGCATTAATTGTTGCAAGAAAAATACTTAAACCGAATGTTGGTTTTTCTTCAATACTTGGAACACCTAACAAGTTTAGAAAATTACAGTTAAAAATATCGCCGCATATTGATTCTAATGAAGTGATACCACCTCTATATATGGTGGCTACCAACTGGAAACGTAAAAACTTTAAAAAACTAAACCCCTTGCAAACATAATATCTGCAAGGGGTTTTCAATGGTGAGCCCGACAGGATTCGAACCTGTGACCCATTGATTAAAAGTCAATTGCTCTACCAACTGAGCTACGGGCCCTTAAAACCAATTGTTATGCACACAATAAAAACCATTGTGCTTGCGGTCAAGATAGAAAATCATAAAAAACAAAGTTTTTTTACTAGTAGCTATTTATTTGTATCCAAAAACCGTTTTTGAAGCTTTTTTTTCACGTAAGGAGATACAAAAGACGATATATCTCCACCTAAAGAACCTATTTCTTTAACAAATAAAGAAGATGTAAACTGTGTGCGTTCAGATGCCATAAGAAATAGCGTTTCAATATTAGAATCGAGTCTCGAATTCATTACACACATTTTAAATTCATATTCAAAATCAGACACAGCACGCAAGCCACGAATAATAATTGAAGCACCTACATCAGAAGCAAAATTAACAAGAAGACAGTTAAGAGGTAAAGCTTCTATTTTCGTATCTATGTTAGATAACATGGAAGTTTCATGCTCAACCATATCAATGCGTTCATCAATAGAAAATAGAGGCTCTTTTTTTAAGTTTGTTGCGACTCCAATTATTAGATGATCAACAACATTACATGCTCTTTTTATAACATCTACATGACCGTTTGTTATAGGATCAAAAGTTCCAGGATAGACTCCAATACGTTTAGGCATTGCTGTCCTCTTTTGTAACTTCTAGGTTTTCTTTCAAATCATCATTGTCGTTTATTTCTTCTTCTTCCTCTTCAAGGCATGTTACTGATACGACCTGTTCGTCAGAGGCTGTTCTGAAAAGCGTTACTCCAAGAGTTTTACGTCCTGCAATGCGAATGTCATCTATTGGCATGCGTATAAGTTTTCCGCCATCTGTAACCATCATAATCTGATTATTGATAGCCACAGGGAAAGAAGCTATGACGGCTTTGTTTTTTCCAGAAATCTCAATGTTTGCAATTCCTTGTCCGCCTCTTTTAGTGGTGCGGTATTCATATGCAGAAGTTCGTTTGCCAAAACCTTCTCGGGTAATTGTAAGAATAAACTCTTCCTGTGCTTCCAATTCATAAAAATCTTCGACAGTAATGGAAGAAGAAAATTCAGATAAAAGTTCATTTATATTGGTTTTTTCTTCTGTTTCAGAATCTGCTCGTCGTAATGCAGAAGCGACTTTTAGATATTCTTCACGTTTTTGTCTTTCTGCGTCTACATGCTTTAAGATAGACATGGAAATGACTTCATCGTCTTTTCCAAGACGAATCCCACGAACACCTGTAGAAGCACGAGATGCAAAAACACGGACATCTGATACATGGAATCTGATGCATTTACCGTCTTTGGCAGAAAGCAGAATGTCGCTGTTATCATCACAAATATGAACATTGATGAGCTTGTCATCATCGTCAAGTTTCATCGCTATTTTGCCGTTTGACTGCACGTTTTCAAAGTCAGAAAGCTTGTTGCGTCTGATGTTGCCACTTGCTGTTGCGAATATTACATAAAGGTTTTCACAATCGTCTTTATCTTCAGGAAGCTTCATAACAGTTGTTATTGTCTCGCCTTTTGAAAGAGGCAGAAGATTAATCATTGCCTTTCCAAGAGAAGTTGGAGACCCAAGAGGTAGTTTATAAACTTTTTTCTTATAAACTTTTCCAAGATTAGAGAAGAAAAGCACTGGAGTGTGAGTATTGGAAACGAACACACGTGATACGTAATCTTCATCACGGGTCCCCATGCCAGAACGCCCCTTGCCACCTCGTTTTTGTGCACGATATATAGACAGTGGCACACGCTTTATATAGCCTGTTTTGGTAACTGTAACTACCATTTCTTCACGTTGAATCAAAGCTTC
>DAOWDM010000176.1 GCA_030639035.1 Alphaproteobacteria bacterium | reverse complement strand
GGCGTTATAGTGTCGGAACTTCCTCCGCTAAAATTAAACAACGCTGTTTTTGTTACTAAAATTGAGACTAAAAATCAAACAGAATGGTCTGAAAATGGCATTGATAATGTAATTTTTACCGTTGCTACAAACAAAGGAACGCCTCCTGCTCCATTGCATAAAATCGCATCTGGTGGTGAGCTTTCACGTTTTATGCTGGCTTTGAAAGTGATTCTTTCAAAAACAAGCCCGATTCCATGTCTGGTTTTTGATGAAGTAGATTCAGATATCGGCGGAGCAACAGCAGCAGCCGTAGGAAAAAGGCTGGCTCTTCTAGCAAAAACTATGCAGGTTCTTGTAATCACTCATTCACCACAGGTTGCCGCCCTTGGCAACAAGCATATGTATGTTAAAAAACAAGAGCAGGAACATTCAACATTAACATCTATTACAATTCTTGATACGGATAGCAGAGAAAAAGAAATAGCCCGAATGTTAGCAGGTGCAACCATAACAACCGAAGCTTTAGCAGCCGCTCGCAGTCTGTTAAAAACATGAATAATCTTTTTGAAAAACTAGAAAATGAACAAGAATTAAAACAGCTTGCAAAAGAAATGGCAAAGCTGGACGTTGCATATCATCAAAAAGATGCACCTTTAGTTTCCGATGCAAAATATGATGAAATGAAAAAACGTGCCGCTGATATTGAAGCACGTTTTCCCGACTTAGCATTAAAGAAAAAAGTAGGTGCAGCCCCTGCTGCAGGCTTTGGAAAAGTTACCCATGCAGTCCCGATGCTGTCTTTGGGAAATGTATTCAGCGAGGAAGAAGTTCAGGATTTTCTTGCTAAAATAAAGCGTTTTTTAGGGCTTAATGAAACTATAGAGATTTTTGCAGAACCTAAAATAGATGGACTTTCTTTTTCCGCAAGATATGAAAACGGTGTTTTTGTTCAAGCAGCGACTAGAGGAGACGGTGCTACAGGGGAAGATATAACCAGAAATCTTGCAACTATTGAGCAACTGCCAAAAATTATTACAGGCAAAAACGTCCCAGAAATTCTAGAAATTCGTGGTGAAGTTTATATGAGCCTGAATGATTTTCTAGCACTTAACAATCGTCAGGAAAAAGCAAAAGCAAAGGTTTTTGCAAATCCTAGAAATGCTGCCGCAGGTTCTTTAAGACAGCTTGACTCGAAAATCACAGCAGAACGCAAACTAAGCCTTTTCGCCTATACATGGGGAGAAATCAAAGGCATTGAGTGGAAAACTCAGCAAGATTTTTTCTCTTGCATAGAAAAATGGGGATTCCCTGTAAATCATAAAAGCTGCTTGTGTAAATCTGTTAAAGAAATTATGGATTTTTACAACGAGCTTTCAGAACAAAGAGCCTCCCTGCCTTATGACATTGACGGCATAGTTTACAAGGTCAACCGCATAGACTTGCAAAACCGTTTAGGTTTTATCAGCAAAGCTCCAAGATGGGCAACTGCTCATAAATTCCCTGCTGAACAGGTTCAAACTGTTATTGAAAAAATCGACATTCAAGTCGGACGGACAGGCGTTTTAACTCCTGTTGCTCACTTAAAACCCGTAACAGTCGGCGGAGTTGTCGTAAGCCGTGCAACCCTGCACAACGAAGACGAAATAAAACGAAAAGACATTCGTGAAGGCGACACCGTCATCATACAAAGAGCTGGGGACGTAATCCCTCAAGTCGTAAAAGTAATAAAACATGACAGCAGCAAAGAATATGAATTCCCAAAAAACTGCCCTGTATGCGGAAGCCTTGCTACAAGAAAAGAAGGTGAAGCAGCCTATCGCTGTTCAGGCGGTCTTTCATGTCCTGCACAAGCTATTGAACGTTTAAAGCATTTTGTATCAAGAAACGCTTTTGATATAGAAGGTATGGGAACAAAAAACATTGAGTTTTTTTATGAAAAAAAATGGATAGAAAATCCTGCTGATATTTTTAACCTAAAAGAGCATGAAGCAGACTTAAAATCAGAAAAAGGCTGGCAAGAACTGTCAGTAAATAATTTGTTCGACTCCATAGATGACAAACGTGAAATTTCTTTAGAACGGTTTGTTTTCGCACTTGGAATCAGGCAAGTCGGACAAGCAACCGCACGACTGCTTGCTCAGCATTATGGTTCTTTTGAAAACTGGCAAATAGCTATGAATAAAGCCAAAGACAAAGAATCAAGAACCTATGAAGACTTGATAAATATTGAAAGTGTAGGGGCTTTGGTTGCCGATGATTTGATTTCATTTTTTGCAGAAAAACATAATCAAAACATACTAGACAGGCTGGCTCATTACTTAAAAATCACAGACTTTGAAAAACCAACAGCAGGCTCAGAACTTTCTGGCAAAACCATTGTTTTCACTGGAACTCTTACAAGCATGACAAGAAACGAAGCAAAAGCACGAGCTTTGTCAATGGGGGCAAAAGTTGCAGGCTCTGTATCAAAAAAAACCGATATAGTCGTAACAGGTGAAAACGCAGGCTCAAAAGCTCAAAAAGCCCAAGAATTAGGAATCAAAATTTTAACAGAAGACGAATTTCAAAAAATAAAATAACAACTTGCGTTGTCATTCACTCTACTCGTCATACTCGAAATTTTAATTTCAGGTATCCAGCCTTTCTTACAAAGATTCTGAATTGGGGTGGTGCAGTTAAAGCAATCTTTGAATCATAGTTAAATGATTCAGCTCTATTTGGAAGAAACAACACGGTTTTCAGGGAAACTGATTGTTATTGTCGTGCCTTTTCCTTGCTCACTGTCAAGTTTAAACAAGCCACCATGAAGCTGTACAAATTTTTTGGTAAGTGGAATCCCTAGCCCTGTTCCTCTATGTTCTCTCGTCATAACATTTTCTACTTGACGGAAAGGTTCAAAGACTTTGTTTCTTTCATCAGCAGCAATCCCTATGCCAGTATCAGATACTAAAAGCTGTAGCATTCCATTTTTTGTAGTATTGCAGCATATAGTTATGCCGCCTTTTTTTGTAAACTTTATAGCATTTGACAAAAGATTTAACAGTATTTGCTTTACCTTTCGTCTGTCTCCATAAAGCATTGGAAGATTTTTTTGGAGTTTTATATCAATCTTTAAATCATGAGCTTTTATAGCCTTTTTGAAAATAGATACGGAAGATTCAATTACTTCTTCTAAATGAAAAGTTTCTTCTTGAAGTTCCATTCTACCTGCTTCGACTTTTGATAAATCGAGAACATCATTAATCATTGATAAAAGATAAGTTCCGCTATTCCGAATATCTTCGACATATTCTTTATATTGATGAGCACCAAGAGGTCCGAATATCTCATTCATCATAAGTTCGGAAAAGCCAATTACAGCATTCAAAGGAGTGCGTAATTCATGACTCATTGCTGCTAAAAATGTTGATTTTGATTTATTTGCTTGTTCAGCTTCATCACGAGCAACAGCAAGTTCTTTCTCGCTATTTGCACGAGCAATGCTTACTCCAAATATATCTGCTACAGATAATATGGAGTTTTTTTCAATATTGTTCCATTTTCTGTTTTCACTAACATCAAAACTGATAACTCCCCACCAATGTTTTCTAGCAAAAACAGGGACTACAATTAGTGATTTGATGTTACGTTGTTTAAGGGTTTCTTTTCCTAGCAAAGGAAAATCAGAGACATTTCCTGCTAAAATTTCCCCATTTATAAAATGTTTTTCCCACAGTTCAAAGCCAAGCTCTTCATAAGTAAATATCTTTTTTCCATGACAATGAGGCTGTATGTTTGGAGCAAGCCATGAGCAGCATTCATAAGCATGTTGCTTCTCATCTATATTGTCGGAACTGTTTTTATAAACATGAATACGGCTGATATTTAAAGTAACGCCTATGCGTTCAATAACAGGCTTTATTGCTTGTAGCCAATCTCGTTTTTTCAGAAATAATCCTTCTGAAAAATGCAAAGCGTTAATAATATCTATCCTGTAATTTAATCTTTTTTCAGTTTCTTTAAATTCTGTTTCAGCCTTCTGCATGTCTTTCGATGGTTTTGCAGAAAGAGTACGGATAGAACCACGAACGCCTTCAAAAACATTCGTTTTTTGATTATAAACAGGAAGGCTGTTGATAAGAAAAGTTCTTTCCTTGCCTTTTTTATTTATAAACTTAAACTGCTTGTTGTTATGTGGAGAATGCCATTTTGTTATGTCAGAATCATTCCAGAAAACAAAAGAACCGAAATCAGTTAAGCATTGCCCTATCATTTCTTCTAAATGGAATCCGAGCATTTCCAGCATTTTGTTTGAAACATATGTAAGCTTTAAGAAACAGTCTGTTTCCCATACTCCATCAGAAATCAAATGGGAGAAATCGTCCATACGCTCCTGTGTTTTTGCACAGGAAATTTCTTTCCCTGATTCAGGAACTTTATTTCTTTTAATGTTTTTTTCTGTATTGCTCACAAGTGCTTTTTTCAATAAAAATTATATTGTAACTATTATGTCATAATACATTAATTTGCAATCTAAAGCACACACTTTTTAATAGAAGTTTCAAAAAGCAACACTTGTCTGTGCCTGTAATCAAAACTTAACGCAACTTGTCTTTCAATTGCGTAATAGTTTTAGCTAAATTTTTACTTATTGTTTCATTTGATAAAGCTTGAGGTCTGTCTGTTATAATTACATCGACACCTTTGTTAAATAATTCCTCAGCTTTTTCTAATTGATTTGATGTAAATACTACTGTTTGAAAACCTGCATTTTTAGCTTTTTTTATAAGTTTTTTAGTAGCAAATCTTTTATCAAAACCGACGGCAAAACAGTCTAGTTTTTTTGCGTCTTTTAAAAATCTAGGTGTATTAGCAACATCTAAAAGACATCGAGGAATATTCGGTTTTAAAAACTTTGTCGCATAAATAGCTTTTTTTGAAAAGCTTGAAATGTACGCACTTTTTCCGTCATCAAAACCTTGTCTTTTTAAGGCTTTGATTGTTTCATCGACAGTCTTAAATGAAGAAACGAGTGGAACTGTCTTTATTTCAATATTTACTTTAAGACCTAGTTCTTTGATATACGCAAGCCCTTCATCAAGGGTTAGTATTTTTTCACCGTTTTTTGCGGTTGATTCTTGTATATCTTTCAAATTTGTTCTGCAAACCAATCCTTTGCCGTATTTTGATATTCCAGAAAGAATGTAGCTATGAGAAAGAACAAGTTTATTGTCTTTGGTTGATTGAACATCAATTTCAATCCATTCAGCTCCCTGCCTTTTTGCCTCGACGAAAGCAGCTTTAGCGTTGCCTTTGATGTTATCATCTTGACAGCCTTGATGCCCCATTATTTTGGGAAGCTTTATTTGAGCCGTTTCTTTGTTTTCATTATTCATTTTTTAATGCTACAACAAGTCTTGGACAAAATCAACGAAAAAACAAAACTATTCAGTTTCTTTTTCATCAGCTTTCTTTGAGACTTTTTTCTCAATTTTACGCCAGTGTCCGCCCTCGCTATAACATTTCCAAGCCCATTTTATCCAGCCTATCATTGCAAACGCAAGCCACAATGCCCAAACCAGCATTAACATGCGGTAAGCCATAACAGGCAATGAAAACACCCATGGTGTCGGCAGTATTTCAGAGGAAATATCCTGATACCAGCTTAAAGTATGACCATAAGACATAAAGCCTTGAATTCTCATATCAGGAGAGCCTAAAAGACCGCTTCCAATGCCTCCCATAAACGAAATTACAGCCATAAAAGTCAGTCCAAGAATGAAAAGCTGTCTAAGGTTGAATTTATAACTGCCCTTAATATCTGCTTTTTTCTTTCTAAGGTCGAGGACAACAAACCACGCCATAACAGCAATAATCGCAGACATATGCACTTGCAGCAATCCTAAGAAAAGCAAAAACCAATGGTAATGTTTTAGCGGTATGGTTTTAATCATACTCATTCCAAAAGCTAAAAGAATAATTATTGGAATAAGACTCCAGAACAAGAATACTGGACCTATCTGAGAACCGCCAGCAAACAATATCCAGCGGTCATTAGGCATTTTGATTTTTGTTATGATATTTACAGAAGGAAGTCCTAGATTTACCTTTACTCCTTTGAAAGAACGTTCGATTCCTCTCATCTCTGTCCACTGTATTTTTACTGTTTGACTCCCTGGGACAACTGGGAAAGTAACTGCTCTTTCTTTCATTCTTAAAGGCTGTTTTTTGTTATTGATGTAAACAACCTGATTTTTTGTATTCTCTGGCAAAATAACATCATGCTGAGTCCCACGACTGCTTCTTAAAGTAAATTCAAGCACAGTATTTACTGAACGCAAGCTTGGAGTCATTTCCAGCTTTGCCTTGTCGATAGTTTTAACAGCACCGTCTATTCCCAAAGGTCTTGTGATGTGGATAGTAACTTTTTCACCAGCCCAAGGTCTCCATACAGGAGTTTTAGATGAATCCTGAATTCTTGGAATCCCCTCCATTTCAACATGCCAGATGTTTCCAGCGTTCAGCTTCCATGTTTCTACCCAAGGAACATCACTCAAAGCCTCTAAAACCAGCTCATTGCGTTCTTTTAAGACAGATGTCCAGCGAACTGATGAGACTCTTGAACCAAGATTTATTTGTGCTTTTCCGTCTTTCACCTCGACATTTGCAGAAGTTACAGATTCCCCATCAAGCAAAGGAACTTCTATAACTGCCCCTGTACTGGACGGAGTTGAACGCCTAACAATAGTTTCAACGCTCCAGTTTATACCAAGGTCAATAATGCGTTCTACAGTCATAAAAGGAGGCAATGTTGCTGGTGTCAGCTTTTCTTCTTTTTTCTTACGGATTTTTTTCTTTATTCTTGTGAGTTGAATATTCGCATCACTAATGCCGTTTTCACGAACTCCGTTTATTTTCCACCCATCAGCTTTGACTTTAAGATGTTTCACCTGAAGAGGAAAGTTTAACTGTACAGAATCCGATGCAGGCAAGCTACCGCTTATTACAATGAAGTTTGTTCCCTCAGGCAAAACAGCATGCATACTGCTACCGACATATCTTGCAGCATTTAAAGGCTTTCCGTTCAGCAAAACAGCATCAGGTCGCCATTTTTGAACAATACCAGCCAAAGGAACCGAGATTTCTCCACCTTGAATATGAATCCTCTGGCGTATTGTAAGTCGCTCGCCTTTGACAACAAGAGACGCTTTTGCAACCGTTGCACATTCTGGCATACATTTTGGCGGATTGTCAGGCTTTGCTACAAGCTTAGCTTTAAGGTCATCTAAAACATACTGTGGAGGAAAATCATTTTTCTCACTAGCAAAAGCAGCCGTTGAACAAAGCAGTGATGCTAAAAGAGCAAGAACCACTGTTTTTCCAGTCTTAGGAGCTCTTATACCAAGCTTGCTTTTTATAGTTCTGATTTTATCAGGCTCAATAAGAAGACAGCCAAGAAATAAAGCTATCATTGCAATTCTTATAAAGGCAAGAAACAAGTTTGTTCTTGCAGAAATCAGCACAAGAGAAAGTTTTTGACTGCTGTCAACTTGTCCGCTCCAGTTAAGATAAATCGAGCGTCCGCTCCATTTTGTAATACCATAACCAGTTTGAACATTTGCATTAGGCATGAGATTTTGCAGCAAATACTTGTTCTTTCTTGCACTTTGATAGCTTAGAGATGGAGCTATGCTACGCATTTTCATTCTCTTGCCTTCCCATTTTTCGTCTGCCATGGTCTGCTCTGCTTCATACAAAACTGACTTTTCTATTACTCCGCTGGCAATGCTGTCAACATGTCTTCCTCGACCATAGCCATAACCGCTTTCACTATAAGAAAAATCACCTAGCTGTGGATACATGGCTTTTCTAATATGCGGTACTGTAAATTGGAAAACAGTTATAATTAAAATGGCAATTGTTGCCCGTTTTATGAATGTTGTCAGTTTCAAAAACCACCCCTCAGGCAGGACTTTTATTAAAGCATTTGCCCCGAGTATTATAAGTGCCATATAGGCTAAAGCACCAAATTCTGTATGAGTTAAAACAAGTGTAGCCAAAGAAACAACGCCATATGCTCCACCAAGCAATTTAAACATTGCAACCGAAGTGATAAGCACAATAAACACATCAAGAAGCGACCATTGCCTAATCCATGTAGGGGAAGCTTTATCAACTCCTGAAGCCATAAACATAGTCCAGCCTGGAGGCAGGCGTAGTTTTCCGCTTACTTTTTCAAAGTCATGATTCCAGCCGACTGCATCAAGCTTTGTAATATCTCCCATCACACGGCTGTCTGCGTTGAGTCTTAAATAACCTGGGCGAACTTCAACACCTTCAAGACCGCTTTCTCCACGAGTAATAAGCTGGTCATTGCCGTCTATTGAAACTCTGCCAAGTTCGTTGCCAGCTTTTACTTCCATTCGCCAGCTTTTGTTGATAGTTCCGCTTATTTCGTCCTGAACAGTATATCCGCTTCCGTCAAAATGCAGTATCCAGTTGCGTTTCAAGGTAAGCTGGTCAGGAAAAGACTCATCAAGCCCTCGCTTTTTCTCTGCAAAAATCATC
>DAOWDM010000072.1 GCA_030639035.1 Alphaproteobacteria bacterium | reverse complement strand
ATAAATGCTTCATCACAATACTCAAGTGCTGGTTTTCCACTGCCACCCAAAAAGCCAAAAGTTTTTATTCTACGCTTATGAGCCAGTTTTAATGCGTTGATGATGTTTAGTGATTTCCCTGATGTGGTAATTCCAATAAGAGCATCTTCTGGCTTTCCAAGGGCTTCCACCATGCGGGAATATATGCAGTCAAAACCATAATCGTTACCACAAGCGGTTATAACAGAGCTATCTGTAGCAAGATTTAATGCTGCTATACTTTCTCGATTTACAGAGGAGCGTAACCTAATGCTTAATTCCGCAGCAAGATGTTGAGCATCAGCAGCCGAACCGCCATTGCCACAAAACATTATTTTACCACCGTTTTCTATAACATTTACACATTCTGCTGCTATTTTTACAAGAGAATCGAGGCAATTGCTTTTAACAATATTTTGTTTAACGACTATCGATTCTTCGAACAGTTTACGAGCATGTTCTATATTTTTCATGGCTAATCCACATAATATGCAAGGCTGGCTTCAACCAAAGCACGGTTAATTTCAATATCATTGATAGAGCATACAGCAAGAGGAATTTTGTTTAGCGTATAATCAAAAATACCACAGGTAATGATTCGATTTTCTTCTTTTTCAATGCTGTTTATCATGTCGTTCATCAGGTCTTTTGCCTGCTCTTGAGAGCTTTCATTCAAGATTTTAATGCCATGAAGTTTAACGAAAGTTGTGTTTACTAAAAGCTTATCCCCAAAAATCACACGAGGATATCCCTTGATTGTTTCAATAAGCTTAAGAGGTGTTTTTGGCACGCTTTGGTCAGGTTGTTGTTGAATCTCGACTTTTTGAGCTACAATTTGTTGAGCTTCAGAAGTTTCATCAAAATGGCTGAATTCTTCTAAAGAATATGCCACTGGCTTACGCCCTCCCCATTCTTTTTTAATTTTCTTTTTTTCAACAATCTTCGGTGTTTTTTCAAAAACGTTTGATGAATTTTGCTGGGTTTGTGGTTTCTGCGGGACTTCATATCCCATGTCTTTCATTGAAGATTGCATTATATCTTCTTGTTCTTGCTTCTGCTGTATAAATTGAGCAACTACTGAGCTTTGATGTCCCTCTATTTTTTTCCCTGTTACCATAGCAACAGCACCGTTATAAGTCTCTTTTATAGGCTTAAGTGCATGTTTTGAAAGCACTGTGCTAAACTCTGAAGCCCTTGTTAAGACATGCTCTTCAAGCCATGCTGGAAGTTCTTTCGGGTGAATATCTGCCCCTGCCCACATTCCGCCTACAAACAAGCAAACAAACGCAATTGTATGCAATGGCTTGCGAATAGGCAAAATCACAAGCTTTAAAATTCCCAAAAATAAATGAGATAGAGTAGTTAAATGTTTCAATATATCCATTTATATTTCTCCGCAATAACGTTCGGTAAGTTCTTCAGTCTGTTCAGGTGTGATTTTGTTGAAAAGCTGTTCTGGCACAGCAAAAGCATGTCCTGCTGGCAATATTTGCAATTCTTCAATAGCTGGTTTGTTAATCCAATCAGGCTGTTCTGTATCAAGGTTAAGCCCTTCCATGATTTTCTTGCATGTTTCAGGAATAACTGCCCAAGACAAAATTGCATAAAGTCTAATTACATTTATTGCTGTTCTTAAAATACAGGCTGCTTTGTCTTTGTCTTCTTTTATGACTACCCAAGGAGCAGCATGAGCTAGATAGTTGTTGCCCTCTGTCCAGATAGCACGCAGTTCAGCCGTTGCTTTGCGATACTGCATGGATTCCATATATTTTTTGTAGTCTGCTATGCGAGTATCTAAAATTGTAGCCAGTTCTTTTTCAGCCTCGCCAATTTCTCCGCCAGCAGGAATTTCAGAACCGAATTTTGACTTGGTCATTTTTAAGACTCGGTTAATAAAATTACCAAGAGTGTCATTCAGGTCTTTATTAACGACTCCAGTGAAAGAATCAAAAGTAAAGCTTGAGTCAGATGATTCTGGAGCATTTGCCATAAGCCAATAACGCCAGTAATCCGCAGGAAATTCTTCTAAAGCCTGATTCGTGAAAATACCACGGTTGCTACTGGTTGAAAATTTACCGCCATAGAATGTAAGCCAGTTGAAGCCTTTTATGTAGTCAACCTGTTTCCAAGGCTCTTCTGTACCGATAATTGAGCTTGGAAAAATAATAGTATGAAAAGGTATGTTATCTTTTGCCATAAACTGAACGTAATGAACATCATCGGCATTGTACCACCAGTCTTTCCAGTTTCTGTTTTCAGGGTCTTTATCTGCCCATTCTTTTGTAGCTGCCATGTACTCAATAGGAGCATCAAACCATACGTAAAAGACTTTTCCTTCAAAGCCTTCACGGTCAACAGGGACTCCCCATGAAAGGTCTCTAGTAATACAACGTTCTCTAAGCCCTTCTTTTAGCCACTTTTTAGCAATTGATGTTACTAGAATAGGCCATTCTTCCTGCTCGTCTATCCAGTCAGAAATCTTTCCTTCAAGCTTTGGCAAGCTAAGGAATAAGTGTTTGCTTTCCCGCACTTCAAGCTTTGTACTGCCTGAAATAGCTGAACGTGGTTCTATAAGGTCTGTAGGGTCAAGAAGTTTTGTGCAGTGTTCGCACTGGTCGCCTCGTGCAGCTTCATATCCGCAGTGAGGGCAAGTTCCGACAATGTAACGGTCAGGCAAAAAACGTTCATCATCTATAGAATAGACTTGCTTGATAGTTTTTTCTTCGATGTATCCGTTTTCTTCAAGCTTTTTAGCAATATGCTGAGTAAGCTCCAGATTCTGCTTTGATGAAGAGCGTCCGAAATAATCAAACGACATTGCGAATCGGCGATATATATCAGCCTGAATTTCATGCTGTTCTTTGCAGAACTCATTTACTTCCTGATTCTTCTTTTTTGCTGCAAGTTCGGCAGGAGTCCCATGCTCGTCTGTTGCACAAATATAAAGGACATCATGCCCATTTTGACGCATAAATCTTGAATAAACATCTGCTGGAAGCATTGAACCAATCAGATTCCCAAGGTGTTTAATGCCGTTAATATACGGAAGAGCACTTGTAACAAGTATTTTTGCCATTCTTTAATTTATCCTACTGTTTGTTTTTTTGCATATTAAACTGATTTTTAATAATTTAAAGCAAGACATGTTTTAAATTATTAAAAAGCATTGGATTTTATTAAATATTATGTGTAAAACAAATATTAGTGGATTTTTTCTTTAGGGGACTAGCAATGAAAAACATTAAACGTTCAAACGAGCGAGGCTTTACGCTCATCGAGTTGTCAATTGTGCTTATATTAATAGGCTTGATTATTGGCGGAGTTCTAAAAGGTCAAGAACTTGTAAACAGCACTCGTCTTAAAATGACAGTTACCCAATGGGACGCTGTAAAGGCTGCCGTGAATACTTTTCAGGATAAATTTGATGCTATTCCAGGTGATTACAGCAAGTCTGAATCATACATTGAAACAGTTGCTAATGGCGGTGCTGCCAATGGTGATGGAAACGGAAGAATCGTTCCAGTAGCAGGTACTGTTGCAGCTTTTGATACTGCTCTTGGTGATAACAGTGCTGGTGATAATGAGCATGACGGAGCATGGCAAATGCTTTTCGATGCAGATGTACTTTCATCAATTGATACAACTGATGGTTCAGAACATCTTCCAGGTAAAATAACAGGTTCATACTTTCATATGTACTATGGAACTCATGGCGGTCATACAGGTCATTGGCTAAGATTGCAGTCTGAAAAAGCGGCTGATACAACTCTAACAGTTTCTCCTTTGTCTCCTAAGCAGGTTGCTGAAATTGACCGTAAGTTTGACGATGATGTTTTCACAACAGGTATTATTCAGGCTGGGAAAGTTGGCGGAACAGCACTTTGTGCTGCTACTACCATTAGCGATGAAAAAGTCTGCACAATGGTTTTTGAACTGTTCTAGTTTAATCTAAAGCTGTTAATTTAAGCAGGGGATACCTTTTAGTTAAGGTTTCCCCTGTTTTTTTATTACCGCCGTCATGCTGAACTTGATTCAGTATCTACTTTCTTCTTTTACCGCCCAAAAAGTAGATCCTGAACTAAATTCAGGATGACAATGGGGGAAATACTTGCAATGATAGAGGAAGATTCTTATTAAAAAACAGGTCTCTACATAACCAAAAACAGCACTGGAAAAAATTGGAGAAAGCAGATAACTGGAAAACTTGAACTTAAAGGAACTGATAACAACAATCAGCCTGTAGAAACTGATAGCAAGCACGCTGTTAGAATCGGCGACAAGTTGCTTGAGAAAAGTTTGATTTCACAGGATCAGCTTGAAATTGCTCTGCGTGAACAGCGTTCATCACCTAAAATGCTTGGTGAGGTGCTGGTTGAGCTTGGCTTTATTTCCGAAAGAGTGCTAGGAGAACTCCTTGCAGAAAGTTCAGGTTTCAAACGTTTCAATCCTGATTCTATTATTGTAGATACTTCTGTTTTAAAAAATCTGCCAAAAGAAGTGGCTTCACGCTACAGAGCATTTCCTATCTCATTGACTTCCTCTGACAAAGGAACAGTTCTGCACTTGGCTATGGCTGATGTGTATGATGTTATGGCGATTGATCAGATAGGTCGTTATTTCCCAGTTGGAACTAAAATTATTCCACAGGTTAGCGGTGAGTCTGACATTCAGAGCGTTATTGACAAATTCTATGGGCATGAGCTTTCAATTGATGGAATCTTAAATGAGATAGAAAATCAGACTTCTGATGAAGCTAAAAACATGATGGAATACACAGGAGAAGATGAAAGCATTCACCCTCTTGTTCGTCTAGTTAATGCTATTCTGCTTGATGCTGTCAAAGAAAAAGCTTCTGACCTTCATTTTGAACCAGAAGGAAATTACCTAAGGCTTCGCTATAGAATAGACGGTGTAATGTCTTTAGTAAGAACTCTTCACAAAGGGCATTGGGCAGCCATATCTCACCGTCTAAAAATCATGTCTGGCATGAATATTGCGGACAAGCTGAATCCTCAGGACGGCAGAACATCAATGACTCTTGGAAGCCGAAAAATAGATTTTCGTGTTTCATCTCTTCCTACTGCTCATGGAGAAAACATTGTTCTGCGTATTCTTGATCAGGCAGGTCTTGCAATGGAGCTTGATAAGCTTGGCTACAGTGAGGCATGCTTAACAATGATAGAGAAACTTCTGCGAAAGCCTGAAGGAATTATTATTGTTACAGGTCCTACAGGTTCAGGTAAAACGACTTCCCTTTATGCAATGATGACTCATATTAATTCGCTTGATGTCAACATTATGACTCTTGAAGACCCTGTTGAATATGAGCTTCCTCTTATCCGTCAAGCTCAAGTCAGAGAAGGCACATCAATGACTTTTTCACGAGGAATACGTTCGATATTACGTCAAGACCCTGATGTTATTCTTGTAGGTGAAATTCGTGATTCAGATACTGCAACTATGGCTTTGCGTGCTGCTATGACAGGTCATCAGGTTTATACTACCCTGCATACTAATGATGCAGCAGGAGCTATTCCACGTTTAATAGATCTTGGCATGAGACCTGCTCTTATGTCTGGCAACATCATTGGAGTAATGGCACAAAGGCTTGCTAGAAGACTTTGTAAAGATTGCGTTGAAAGAAAAAAAGCATCAAAGGAGGACTGCATTCTTCTTGGACTAGACCCAGACAATCCACCTGTTATAGGCTATGCAAAAGGGTGTGATAAGTGTCGCAATACTGGCTATAGCGGGCGTGTTGCGATTGCTGAAGTCATGCCTTTTAACTATGAAATAGACGAGCTTATAGTTGCAAATTCGATGTTGAGTGTTGTCCGTAAAAAAGCAATGGAATTAGGCTTTGTTCCAATGGCAGATGACGGAGTGCAGAAAGTGCTTGACGGTATAATCAGTATTCAAAGCTTAATAAAAGCGATTGATATAACAAACCGCATACAAGAAAAAACAAAAACACAACAGGAATAGCCTCTTAAAATGCCACAGTACAAATATAAAGCTATAAATAAAGAAGGTCGCAAAATAAGAGGCACATTACAGGCTATACATGAAAAAGACCTTCATCAACAGCTCTTATCTACAGGACTTATGCTGGTTAACTGCTCAGAGAATTCCAAAGAAAAGGCTTTTTCTTTTTTTTCCAGCCACATAAAAACAAAAGAACTTGTACAATTATGCATACATCTTGAACAGCTAAGTTCAGCAGGCGTTCCTCTTATTGAAGGCTTGGAAGATGTCAGAGACAGCACAGAACAGCCAAGATTGTATAATCTATTATCGAATATTTATAACAAAGTAAATGAAGGCAGTTCTTTATCAGAAGCTTTTGGCAGCTATCCCAAAGTGTTTGACCATGTTTTTGTTGCGTTGATAGAAGCAGGAGAGGAAACAGGAAACCTTACCGATTCTTTCCATCAGCTTGTTAAGCATCTAAAATGGAAAGAAGCCGTATCTCGTAAAATTAAAAAAGCCACTCGCTATCCAAGCTTTATGATTCTTGTGATGTTCTTTTTGTTTTATTTTATGATGACTTATGTCGTACCTGAAGTTCTTTCGTTTTTGATGTCTACGGGGCAAGAGCTTCCTTTTATAACTAAAACATTAGTTTTTACTTCTGGAGCAGTTCAAAAATACAGTATCGAAATATTATCTGCTCCGTTTGTTTTGTTTTTCGGATTTAAACTGATTCATATGTCAGAAGCTGTAGCCTATAATACCGACAGGCTTATACTTGAAATTCCAATTCTTGGTACAACAATAAGAAAAATAGCTTTATCTCGTTTTTCTCATTTTTTTGCTGTTATGTTTCAAAGCGGAGTCCCTATTCTCGATGGTCTAGAAACAGCTCAAAAAGTTGTTATAAACAGATATATTAATCATAATCTGGAAATGGTAAGAGAATCTGTAAAATCAGGCGAAGCTTTATCCTCATCTATGGAAAAATGGGGGCAATTCCCAAGCCTTGTAATTCGCATGGTTCGCATAGGAGAAGACAGCGGTTCTTTGGCAAAAACTCTTGAAAATGTAACAGACTTTTATGATCAGGAAGTTGATGATACTATAGATTCTCTTATTTCTATGGTAGAACCAACATTGACAATTGCAGCAGGTATTATGATGGGCTGGGTAGTCGCAGGCGTTATAGGTCCGATTTATAATACTTTTGAACAAGTAGGTATTTAGCAATGTCTTTAAAATCATTGTTTTCTAGTCATTCTACTGAACCTCAGTTTGTTTTAAGTCTTGGAGATGAAAACGCCGTGCTTGTCTATTGCGTTGACGGCAAGGCAAAAAAAGCATGGCTTTCTTCTTCTGACTATGAAAAAAGTACTGATAATTTCAAAGAAGCTTTTGAAGTAAATCCTGATGCTCCTGTTTATCTTCTTCTTGATATACATGAACAGCTTTATCGTGATGAAGTTATACCAATATTAAATATTTTTGATAAAGCAAAAGTTTTAGACAGACATTTGTATAGTATTTTTCCTGGCAATTGCTTGCATTCGTACATGCCGATAGAGACAGAAAAAAATGGTTTTTTCTTAAGTTCTGAAAACAAAACGAACAACTATCTTTTTATTGGAGTTCCAATATCTGACCTTGTAAAAGGCTGGCTTGGAATAATGGATAAGATTCATAATCCTTTTAGCGGCACTTATTTGCTGCCAGTAGAAAGCACAGGCTTGGTTAAAAAGCTTCTTCCCAAATTAAAAAAAAGCAAAGAACCGTGTTGGCAAGTGCTGATTGGCTATAATATAGCAGGCGGTATTCGTCAGATTGTCTTAAAAAACGGCTATCTAATAATGACTCGTCTGACTCAGATAAATCCAGAGCTTTCATCTTCAACAAATTGTGCAGATGAAATCCAGCGGAATTTTAACGCTACTGTCAGCTATATAAAAAGAAAAGGATACTCCGACAACGACAAGCTAGATGCAGTTTTTATTACTTCAGATACGATTAGAAAACATATAAAAGACAGCGATACAGAAACAAGAACAGTCACCATAATGACACCTGAACAAGTCGGAAAACGTCTTGGTCTTGGCAATATAAGCTCTTCGGAACCTCCTTTTTGCGATATGATTCATGCTGTATGGTTTGCTGCTAATAGCAGAAAAAAACTGCGTTTCAGACGCAATATGGCTACTGGAAAAAGTTTGAAAAAAACAATTGTTCAGTTTGCTCCATATGTTTTAGCCGTTATTTCTATAGTGTCAATAATGCTTGTCAGCATGTCATTTATAAGAATAGTCAAAATAAGAAAATCAACTACCAATATCAAACAGCAAATAACAAAAACAGTTGAAATGGCACAAGAAAACGAACTTTTGTTAAATAGACTGCCTTATTCTGCATCAAAAATTCGAGAAATAATGTCTCTTAACGAAAAGCTTAATGTTGACCGTCAAATAAATCTTGTCGAGATTTTAAGTAATCTGGAAGAAGTTTTGAAAAATGAAGTTGTCATTTCAAACCTGTCTATTAGAGCGGAATCTATTAAAAACGGTTCTGTTCGAAGAAGACGCTCTTTACGCAAAAAAGCAGGAACTGCTATTGTTATAACTATAAATCTTCCCAATTATATACTGACTCCTGAAAAAGCCCTTTCTTTTTCTGATGAGATTGAAACACAATTAGAAAATGTTTTTACAGACTACAAAGTTGAAATGATACGTCCTCCAGTTGATGTTTTTTCTAACCAAACGCTGCAGGGACGAGCAGGAGTTAAAACAGAACGAGACTATACAGATGCTGAATACCAAACAAAGTTCAAAATAAGTAAGGACGAGCTATGAGGTTTAGCAAATTTCAACGAAAAATACAGATTTTATACGGTGTTTTTGCCGTTAATTTGCTGTTTCTTATTGTTTTACTTCCTATTATGAAATTGCATGAGGCAGACTTTGAACATAAAAAACAGTCCATACAGACAGAACTTACAAATGCAAATGCAAAAGTTAAGTCAATCAAAGACGATATAGATTTAATAAACAAATCAGGTGATAAATACAAAGCACTTTTAGCCAAAGGAATGCTAAACAAACAAGACCGTCTTGTAGCCGTGCGTATTCTTGAAAAACAGCGTTATGCTAATAATTTAAACTCTCTTTCATACTCTTTTTCCGAGGCTGAAATATTAAAAAAAACTCGAACAAGCAAATACAATATTCAAACAACTCAACTTTCACTTGATATTGGTGCTTTTCTTGATAGGGATTTTTCCAAAGCTTTACACGGAATTGAAAACAGTTTCTCTGGAGCGGTTATTTTTAAAGATATTACAGTAAAACGCATTGATAAGCTAAAAGAAAGCCATCTGGAAGCAATAAGAAAAGGCAAAAAACCCGACCTTATTAAAGGAAAAGTGTCGCTATTATGGCGAACATTTATAGAGGCAGGGAATAAATAAAAGGTATTTCTAAAAACTGCTACACCAATTATCATCTTTGTAAGAGTCAGGTAATTCGATGACAAAAAAACCGTCATGCTGAACTTGTTTCAGTATCCATCTTCTTTTTCTTGCACTATAAGAAAAAGGTGAATCTTGAACTAAATTCAGGATGACGATTGAGGAAATTCTAAGATAATGATTTTAATAAAAAAGATTTTCAAAAATTATCTAAACATAATGACAGCATTATTTTCAATAATGTTATTCAGCCAAAATGCGTTAGCACAGTCAGTGCTTGATAAAAAAGAAATTCCTGATGCTTTGATGTTTTCTATTGATGATATGTTTTCTATTGAAAGTGCAATTGCAGACAGTGCGGATTTTTCTCAAAAAGATTCAGAATCGCACAAACAGTACGAAGAAAAAACTTCTACAACAGGATTAGCCGCATTTCTGCCGTATTTGCACCTCTCGACTATTATGTATTATGAAGAAAACAACTGGACTATATGGATTAACGGAACTCCATATAAACACGATACAGTTTCGAGCTACTTTAGAATAATTCGAGTTTCCGCAAACTATGTAGAGCTTTCAGTAAAAAATGAAACAGGAACTTTTACACTAATAAAGCTAAAACCGAATCAAACATTTATAGTTGTTTCCAGAAAAATTGAAGAAGGCAGAAAACAATGACAATAAATCCTCCTCTTGTTGTTAACGGAGTTTCTATATCTTATGGGAAAAAACAGGTGCTGCATGAAGTTTCGTTTGCAATGGAGCAAGGAGAAATCTTTGGTCTTATAGGGCAGAATGGAGCAGGAAAAACTACTCTAATACGCATGATATTAAACCTTATAAAAGGCAAAGGTGATGTTTCATTATTTGGTGTTAATCACGAACAGCACACAGCACGCAACAAACTTATTTACATGCCCGAGATGCTGCAGCCTTCTTCCAGATTAAAAGGTTGGGAGTATCTTTCTCTTGTGCTTGCCAGTTATTCTATGAAACTAGACCGTGATAAAGCTTCTAAAATAGCAGAAGAAATGGCTTTCGATGTAAAAGTTCTAAAAGACAGAATAAGTACATATTCAAAAGGAATGGGGCAGAAACTAGGGCTTATTGCTGTTTTCCTTACAGAACTTCCACTGCTTCTTTTAGATGAGCCAATGAGCGGACTCGACCCTATGGCACGAGTTAAATTCAAAGATAACCTGCTTGCAGAAAACAAAAAAGGTCGCAGCGTATTTTTTAGCTCTCATATTCTCGCTGATATAGAAGAAATATGCACACGCATCGGAGTCCTGCACGAAGGCAAACTAATATATTTGGGAAAACCAGATGATTTTATAGCCCAAAACAAAGCCTCTTCACTAGAAAGAGCTTTCTTGAAAGCTATAACGTAAAAAACCTAGAGACTATCTGTTTTATATGGAATCACTTTGCCTATGCTACACCCTAAATGTCATCGAATTACTTGACATCTATAATTCTGAACACCCACCAACCGTCATTGCTGTAGATGCTATGCTGAACTAAATTCAGAAATACAATGTGTATAGGTTGACTATTTCCTGCTACAAGCTTTGTTGATTGCTTTGTGAGCAGCTGTAAATCCTGATAGCGAGTACGTATCTTTTGTTTTTGTTTTACGGCTAGAAGAACCTTTAACAATCATTTTATTGCCATTAATCATAGCTTTAACAATAGTAGCATCTGTTGAGTTATCATGAGCCCATGCGGTGCTGTCATGAGTAAACAGAGAAAAAGTCTTGTTTCCGATAATAAGTTTTACTTTAGAATTTTTTAAGTATGGATAACCAGCAACAATGCTTACAACGTCAAAACTTTTTTCTGCAAGACGATGAGTAACGATTGTGAAAATATCACCCCGTTTTTTATATTTGCCCTCATCTTTTGTTGGCGTGCTAGCCATATAACAGACTTTTCCGCCCTTTTCCTGAAAAGAATAAGCTGCCCAATCACCATAAGTATCAATAATTTCTACTTCTTGAGCCATAGCTGAACCAGCGATAACCACTGTTACAAAAAAAGAAACTAGATAAATGAACAGGTTTTTCATCGACTTCCTCACAAACTAAAACTATATATATAAACTATTACATCTCATAGCACTGTTAGACAACAAAAAAGTGGGATAAAAAGCAATAAACAAATTTAAATATGACATCGCTTGACAATACTTTTTGTTCAGGTAAACAGATATTTAAAATTATGTATTTAAAAAAGGTAAATAAATCATGGTTACATTATCCCCAGTTGAAACAAACAAAGCGGCTGCAGCTATTGGTCCTTATTCTCAGGCTATAAAAGCAGGTGATTTTGTTTTTGTATCAGGTCAACTTCCTATAGACCCTGCAACAGGTGAGTTTGTTGAAGGCGGCGTTAAAGAGCAGGCTGAAAGAGTTCTGCAAAGCCTTAAAGCTATTCTTGAAGAAGCAGGAAGCAGTCTTGAAAAAGTTGCTAAAACAGAAGTCTACCTTGATGACATAAAAGACTTTGTTGCTGTTAATGAAGTGTACGCTACATTTTTTACCAACATGAAACCTGCTCGTCAGGCTATGGAAGTAGCAGCTTTGCCAAAAGGTGCTTTGGTTGAAATTTCCTGCATAGCAGTAATTTAAAAACTGTTCTTTTGTTACATTATTCTACTCTTGTCATTCTCAGCCCTTTAGGGCTGGGAATCCAGTCTTATACTTAAAAAAGGAATTCGTTGCATGACCGAAACTAAAATTAATCTAAAAACTGGGCTGGCAGAAATGCTAAAGCGTGGAGTAATTATGGACGTTGTTACTCCAGAACAGGCAAAAATTGCAGAAGATGCAGGAGCTGTTGCTGTAATGGCTTTGGAAAAAGTTCCTTCTGATATTCGCAAAGATGGCGGAGTTGCCCGCATGTCGAATCCTGAAATGATTCAGAAAATCATGGAAGTATCCAGCATTCCTGTAATGGCAAAATGCAGAATCGGGCATTTTGTTGAAGCTCAGGTTTTGCAGGAAATTGGCGTTGATTATATTGACGAAAGTGAAGTTCTTACTCCTGCTGATAATGCTCACCACATAAACAAACACGACTTTAAAATTCCTTTTGTATGTGGAGCAACAAACCTTGGTGAAGCTCTAAGGCGTATCGGCGAAGGTGCAGCTTTAATCCGCACCAAAGGTGAGCCTGGAACAGGAAATATAGTTGAAGCAGTCAAACATATGCGGTCTATTAATCAGGAAATAAAACGCATTGCTTCTCTTGAAACAGACGAGCTTATGGCAGAAGCGAAGGTGCTTGGTGCTCCTTACAGTCTTTTGAAAGTCATTAAAGAAACAGGCAAACTTCCTGTTCCTAATTTCGCAGCAGGCGGAGTATCTACTCCAGCTGATGCGGCTTTGGTAATGCAGCTTGGTGCAGAAACAGTTTTTGTTGGTTCTGGTATTTTTAAATCTGAAAATCCAGAAGCATTTGCAAAAGCTATTGTTAAGGCTGTTGCTCACTATGATGACCCAAAAGAAGTTCTTGAAGCTTCAAAAAATCTTCCGTCTCCGATGAAAGGCATTGAAATTCCAACTCTTTCGCCTGCGGAAAAAATGGCAGATAGAGGCTGGTAAGTTGAAGCCTTTTACTATTGGAATTCTAGCTCTTCAAGGCTGTATAGACCCTCACCGTCCGCATGTTGAAGCTCTTGATATTAAATTCAAAGAGGTTAAGACTGCAAAACACCTTGAAGAGGTAGATGCGTATATTTTACCAGGCGGAGAAAGCACGACTATGCTCCGCCTGATAAAGATTTTCGGGCTGAAAGAAATATTAGCAATGGAATTTGCTAAAAAACCTGTATGGGGGATTTGTGCAGGAGCTATTTTAATGGCTTCAAAGGTTACGAATCCGAAACAAGAATCTTTTAGCCTTCTTGATTTTGAAATTGAACGCAATAGCTATGGCGGACAACTTCAAAGCACTGAAATTGATATAAAAGATTACCCTGTCTCATTTATCCGTGCCCCGATTATTAATAAAGTTTCAGATGATATTGAAGTAGTCAGCAAGTATAAAAACACACCTGTATGGCTAAAGACGCCACAATATATGGTAACAACATTCCACCCAGAATTGACTAAAACATACCCCTCCCAAATGCACAAAGAATTTGGTGAGCTAATAGCTGCTTATTATGAGAAAGGCTGAGTTTTTCCTTTCTCACTGTCATCAACCCACTTGAATAAGAAAGTTATATTTCTTTGCATTTGGCGTTTAGGATTACGATTAATTTACGCATAACGGCTGTTATTGCTACAATTTTCTTTTTGCCTTTTGCAATTAGTTTTTGGCTGTGTTGTATAATAGTATTGCTGTCTGACCGATTTCCATGCAATGAGAATAAAGCTCTTTCACCACCAATACGTCGCTGTGCTCCTCAGAATGACGGTGGTATTTTAAAAGCACTACTATTATGGAGCATAGCCTAGTTTTTCATAAAAAGCCTTTAGTCTTTTGTTGTATCTTATTGCTACTAAAGCACAGATAAATAAGGCTTTTTTATGTCTTTGGCATAAGGAGCGACTCCTGCAATCGTGGCTATTTGTCTGCGATTAACTTTTCCAAGCTCTGGAAGAAGAGCTATCAAGACAGCTGCGGTTTTATTTCCAACGCCTTTTTCTGATGTTATTACATCTCGTTTTTCCGATAAAAGCTGATTATTTTCAACCTCTATCGTCTATCACCGAAAAAACGCAACAGAAAAAGAAATAGGTTTATAAAATCCAGATACAGGCTTAAAGCTCCACGGATAGCCTTTTTAGAAGCCATTTCGCTTCCATCGCCCTCATTGTACATTTGCCTGATTTTCTGCGTGTCATAAGCTGTAAGACCAACAAAAATCAAAACTCCAATACATGATATTACAAAGTCCATTGCAGAACTTGCTATAAAGATATTAACTATAGAGGCTATGATAATACCAATCAGCCCCATAATCAGGAATGACCCAAAACCTGTTAAGTCTTTTTTTGTCGTGTAGCCGTAAAGGCTCATTCCTGCGAATGTTCCTGATGTAATGAAAAACACTTTAGCAATGCTTGCTCCTGTATATACAAAAGTTACTGGAGTTAGAGAAATTCCCATAAGAATCGAGAAAATCCAAAACATAAGATGTGCTGTACTAGCTTTCATAGAATGGATTCTAGCACCTAGCATATAAACCATAGCCAAAGGGGAAAGAACAGCAATCCAGCCCAAAAAAGTAAGGCTAATAGTGTTTTCTGGAGTAAATCCATAAAAAAGATTAAAGAAACCTGTGTTAGCCACAATATATGCAGCCACAGCTGTTAAAACAAGACCAATTCCCATATAATTATATACGCGAAGCATGTAATTACGCAGCCCTTCATCTATTTTAGAAGAGGTAAAAGCTCTGTCATGGTTTATGCCAAACTGTTCTCTCATAATCTGTCCTTAAAATCTAAAACCGTTACGCTGAACTTGTTTCAGAATAACAAAAAAATAATTTAATTTAAAACAACAAAGGGTAGCTAATGCCACCCTCGTGTTACACAAAAGGACGAAAGTTTTTGCTCTCGTCCTTTGGCATAAAAATGTTTTAGCTAGGAGTATTTTCTGTAATCTTACCAGAAATACCTGTAAACAAATCAGCAAGATCATCACCGAACTGAAATACAACAGTAATAATTGCAACAGCAATACCAGCCGCAATAAGACCATATTCAATAGCAGTTGCTCCAGAAATATTTCTTTTAAGTTCCTGAGCTTTTATATACATACGTAACATTGTAATTCTCCCTAAGTTATAGATAGTTGGCTGTCTTTAATTGAAGCCCTTTCTCAATTTACTTTACTATCAACTTTTTCATATTTTTGCAAGTTAGTTTTTTTACCTGCCTCAATCAACAATTGTATAATGACAGGTTTAGTCGCTATTATCTGTGATATTTATCACCAAAGCCAATTTATATTTATAAAAAATTTCATTTTTCTGTAATAGTTTTTTAAAAATAACATTAATGAGCAGACAAAAAGCTAAAAAAATAGTACTATAGTACACATCAAATTATTATTATTTTGAAAAAAGGATTTTTGTTTGCAGATATCCAAAAAAAACATGTTCATAAAAACTTCTATTCTGCTTGTTATTCTCGCCTTATTTGGCGGGAGCTTTGTTGTGAACAGCTTTCTCTTAACGAATGATTCTAAAACAAAAAAAAACAAACCTGCAACAATTTCAAAAAAATATCTTAATTACAAAAAATACAATGAAGTTAAAAAACACGATAACCATTTTCGTAAGTATTCAAAACGCTATTTTGGAGTTGAGTTCGATTATCGCATATTCAAAGCTCAAGCTATAGCTGAGTCTCGGCTTAAAGAAAAGGCTGTGTCTCGTGCTGGAGCATTGGGTATTATGCAAATAATGCCAAGAACATATACCGATATAAAAAAGAAAAACAAGCTGATAAGCGGAGCAATATCAGATACTCGCTGGTCAATTGCAGCAGGAATATACTATAATCGCTATCTTTGGAACGACTGGAGAGCCGAACGTTCATTTCAAGATAGAATTAATTTTATGATTGGTTCATATAACGCTGGCAAAAAGAATATTCTAAAAGCTCAAAAACACGCTCGTTGGAGAGGAAAGAATGGAAACAACTGGAAAGAAATAGAAAAAACACTGCATAAAGTTACAAGAGGACATAGCAGAGAAACTATTGCATATGTTCGCAAAATAGAAGCTGTTACACAAATACTGGATTAAACAGAACGGAGAAATATAAATGGACATTAGCAATCTCGGTATTGTTGAAACAAATTTTCTATACGCTGGAACAGGTGTTCTAACTGCTATTTTAGCAATGCTTATCGGTTATTTTATTTTTGAACTGATTGCTCCTTTTAACACAAGAAAAGAGCTAGAAAACCAGAACATTGCTGTAGGTATTGTCATTGGTTCTATTTTCATAGGACTCGGCATTGCTGTTGGGCTTGTCATAGGCATGGGGCTGAATTAAACTGATTTTTTTCGTTTAGACTCTTTTCAACCTTAATTTGTCATACTCGAACCATAGGTTCGGGTATCCAGTCTT
>DAOWDM010000006.1 GCA_030639035.1 Alphaproteobacteria bacterium | reverse complement strand
CTTGAAAACCTGCTTGATAAAAAACCAGTTTCAGGAAACATCGGCATAGGTCATACTAGATGGGCAACTCACGGTGTTCCTAATGAAACTAATGCTCACCCTCACGCAACAGACAAAGTCGCAGTTGTTCACAACGGTATAATCGAGAATTTTCAAGAGCTTCGTGAAGAACTAACCGCTCTTGGGCGTAAATTTGAAAGCGATACAGATACAGAAGTTGTTGTACATCTGATTTCTCAAAATCTTGATGAAGGAATGACTCCAAAAGATGCTGTTTTTCATGCTTTAAAAAAACTGGAAGGTGCTTTTGCTCTAGGCATTATATTTTCTGGAAGACATGATATGCTCATAGCTGCAAGACAAGGTTCTCCACTTGCAATAGGCTATGGAGACAGTGAAATGTTTCTTGGTTCTGATGCTCATGCTCTTGCTCCGCTCACACAAAAAATTGCATATCTTGAAGATGGCGACTGGGCAGTTATTACAGATAAAAATGTAGAAATATATGACAGCAACGCCAATCATGTAGAACGTGAAATAAAAACCACAGCTTTAAGCGGAGCTATGATAGGAAAAGGCGAATACCGCCACTTTATGTTAAAGGAAATATACGAACAACCTCAGGTCATAGGCGACACTTTGAACTCTATGTTTAATCCAGTTGACAAGACTATTACTCTGCCAGAAATGCCGTTTGACTTAAAAGACATTGACAGCATGACAATAGTTGCTTGTGGCACTTCATATTATGCTGCAATGACAGCTAAATACTGGATAGAGCGTTTTGCAAAAATTCCAGTAGAGCTTGATGTAGCTTCTGAATTCCGTTACCGCCTGCCTCCAATGAAACCCAAAGGGCTGGCTATGTTTATTTCTCAATCAGGAGAAACAGCGGATACTCTCGCAGCTCTACGCTATTGTAAAAAGCAGAAACAAAAAATCGTTTCAATAGTAAACGTTTCTGAAAGTACAATTGCAAGAGAATCCGATATTGTTTTACATACTCTTGCAGGACCTGAAATTGGAGTTGCGTCAACTAAGGCGTTTACTACACAACTGACAATTCTTGCATGTTTTACTATTGCTTTAGGGCGTGCTAAAAAGGCAATAACTCACAAAGAAGAAGAAAAACTCTCAAAAGAACTTACAGAAGTTCCATCTCGTGTTGTAGAAGTTCTAAACCATGATGAACGTATTAAACAGATAGCACAGAACGATATTTCAGAAGCAAGAGATGTTCTTTATATGGGGCGTGGAACAAGCTATCCAATAGCATTGGAAGGAGCTTTAAAGCTGAAAGAAATTTCATACATTCATGCAGAGGGATATGCTGCTGGTGAAATGAAGCACGGACCTATTGCACTTGTTGACGAAACAGTTCCGATTGTAGTTGTAGCTCCGTCAGATGAGCTTTTTGAAAAAACAGCTTCAAATGTTCAGGAAATCATATCCAGAGGCGGTAAAATCGTATTTTTCAGCGATAATGATGGGTTGAAAAAACTAGGCAGTAAAGCCGTTGCTTCAATAGCTCTGCCAAAAGTCTCATCTTTCGTTGCACCAATACTATATGCAATACCTGTACAATTATTGGCTTATCATACAGCAGTGTTCAAAGGCACCGACGTAGACCAGCCAAGAAACCTAGCAAAAAGCGTTACGGTTGAATGAGTATGGAAAAATTATTGTCGATAATGGCTCGGTTGAGAAATCCTGAGAACGGGTGTCCTTGGGATATAGAGCAGACTTTTGAGACTATTGCTCCTTATACGATTGAGGAAGCGTATGAAATTCTTGATGCTATAAATAAATCTGATTACGACGCTTTAAAAGATGAGCTTGGGGATTTACTGCTGCAGGTAGTTTATCATTCTCGCATGGCAGAGGAAAAACAGCTTTTTGATTTTTCTGATGTTGTTAAAGGCGTATGTGAAAAAATGATACGCAGACACCCTCATGTTTTTGGTGATATGGACGCAAATAAATGTGCTAAAACCGTCATAAACATATGGGAATCTCAAAAATCAGAAGAAAGAAAAAACAAGCACGACAGTATTCTTGATGGAGTAGCGAACGCCCTGCCCGCTTTGATGCGTGGAGTAAAACTGCAAAACCGTGCAGCTCGTGTCGGATTCGATTGGCCTAATATACAGCTAACACTTGAAAAGCTGGAAGAAGAACTTGAAGAAGTCCGACATGAAATAAAAGATAGCAGCATTTCAACTGACAAGCAGGAAGAAGAAATCGGAGACCTGTTATTTTCGTGCGTAAATCTTGCTCGCAAGCTGGATATTGACCCTGAAATTGCAATGCGACGTGCAAACAAAAAATTTGAACAGCGTTTTATGTTTATTGAAAACAATCTGAAAAAAGCTAGAATATCATTAAATGACGCCACACTAGAGCAAATGGAAGAACTTTGGCAAAAAGCTAAAATTAAAGCTTAACATGTAGCGTACTGTTAACCTATATGGAAACTTGAACGAAGTGAAAGCCCCTCACAATTAAATTCAGAATGATGGCTTTTTTATCATCGAATTATGTAACATTTATAAGTATTACAGTGTAAAGTCGCAAATTATATATGTTTTTTAATGAGAAATAAACATGAACCAAAATGAAGAGTCTTATCTTGATAAACTGGTTGCTATAGCTGGTATAGAAGGCAAATACTATGATGCCAGAGGGGAATTTAGAGAAATTTCCTCTAAAACAAAAAGAATACTTCTTTCTTCTATGGAACTGCCAGCAGATGATGAAGAAATAGCTAAAAAGACTCTTTACGAGCATGAAGCCAAGCCTTGGAAACGTGTTACTCCGCCTGTTGCTGTTGTAAGAACAGATAAATTACCTGCTGAAATAGTAATTACTCTACCAGCCGAAGTTCCAAACGAACTTCTTTCATGGGTTTTAGAGGAAGAAGATGGTTATCTTCATACAGGCACAGTCCGTTTTGAAGATATGAACCTTGAGGAAACTAGAGTCCTAGATGGTGAAAAACTTGCAAGACGAAAATTTATACTTCCTGTAACTCCATCTCTTGGTTATCACAAACTGCTATTTGAATATCATAATGATATTTCTGGTAAAGGCGAAATGACGCTTATTGTAGTTCCGCCTAAATGTTATATGCCGTCAGGTCTTGACCGAGATATTAATACATGGGGTTTTCCTGTTCAGTTATATGCTCTGAACTCCAAACGTAATTGGGGTATTGGTGATTTTACTGATTTGGAAAAAATGATTACAACAGCCGCTAATCTTGGAGCTGGAATAGTTGGAATCAATCCTGTTAATACTCTGTTCCCAGATGACCCTAACGATGCTTGTCCATATGGTTCTTGCAGTCGTCATTTTCTGAACTTCATGTATATAGACGTTGAAGGTGTCCTTGAATTTGCAGACAGTTCCAAAGCAAAAGAGTTCATGGATACAAACGAATTTAAATCAACTATGGAGCAGGTTAAAAAAGCGGAATTAATTGATTATGTAGCCGTTGCTTCTTTGAAACAGCCTGTTCTTGAAATTTTATATAATGATTTTTTGCAAAAGCATATAAAAGAAAAAACCAGCCGTGGAGATGAATTTAAAAAATTCTGTATGAAAAAAGGTTTGGAAAAATTAGCTGTTTTTCAGGCTTTGTCAGAAAAAATTGCTCCTGAAACTCCTACACCAAACTGGCGTACTTGGTCAAAAGAATATAGAAACTCAAACTCTGATGAAGTAGTAAAATTTGCAGAGGAAAACCGTGAAAGAATTGACTTTTTCAAATACCTGCAATGGGAGTCCGACCGCCAGCTTACTAAGGTATCTGATGTATGCTGGTCGCAGAGTATGGAGGTTGGTCTTTATCAGGATTTAGCTGTAGGTGTTGCAGGTCATAGTGCTGAAACTTGGGCTGAACCTGAATTGTTTGCAGATGAAATTTTTATCGGTTCTCCTCCTGATGATATGAATCCAGAAGGACAAGAATGGGGGCTTTCTCCATTTACTCCTATGGCTTTGCAGGAAACGGCTTACGAACCATTTAAGCGTATTATGCACGCAAACATGCGTTTTGCAGGAGCTTTGCGTCTTGACCATGTTATGGGATTGAGAAGACTATACTGGACTGTTTCCCGTGATGACAGAGTTCACGGCGGTTATGTTGCATATCCGTTTGAAGATTTACTTGGCATTGTCTGTTTAGAAAGCCACCGTAGACGTTGTATTGTTGTTGGGGAAGATCTTGGAGCTGTTCCTGATGGTTTTCGAGAAAGACTGCTTGAAGCTTCTATTTTATCATTCCGCCTGTTTTGCTTTGAACGCCATTGGGATACTACTGGAGAGTTTAAAAAACCAGAAGAATATCCTGTAGAAGCTTTAGCAGCAGCAGGAACGCACGACTTGCCTACACTTAACGGATACTGGCTTGGAAAAGATATTGAACTTGGTGAAAAATTTGGTCATTTTGTCTGTAAGGAAGAAAAACAGCAGGCTATAGACAACCGAAAAAAAGACAGAACTAATATTATTAAAGTTCTAAAACAACATGAAGTGTTGCCTGAAGATATTTATAAAGATAATGAATTTCTTGAAGGAAACAGCGTTTCTTATGGTTATGTCGAAGCTATATACAGGTATCTTGCACGCACTCCATGCCCTTTGCTTCTTGTTCAGATGGAAGATGTTTTAGGTCAGGAAACGCAGGTAAATCTTCCAAATACTACTATGGAATATCCAAACTGGCGACGGCGTTTGCCTGTGCATCTTGAAAATCTTGCAGATGATGAAAGAGTGCAGAATATATGTGCAGCAATGCGAGAAGAACGCCCAGTTCCTGCACAGCTTGAAACGGCTGAAGATATTAGAGCTGTAATACCAGCAGTTCCTGCCTCTACATACCGCATACAGTTCAGCCCTTCATTTATTTTGTATGATGCAGAAAGGCTAGTGCCGTACTTATCAGCTCTTGGTGTAACACATGTATATTCATCGCCGTTTATGAAGGCTGTTTCAGGCAGTGAGCATGGATATAACATTGTCGACTACAATCAGATAAATTCTGAAATAGGCGGTAAAGACGCACTTGACCAGCTTTCTGATTCTCTAAAACGCAGTGGAATAGGTCTTATTCTTGATTTTGTTCCAAATCATATGGGAATTACCAATGGTGAAAATCCTTGGTGGCAAGATGTAATGGAGTGGGGAAAGCAGTCTCCTAACGCTAAATATTTTGATATAGACTGGAATCCTGCAAAAAAAGAACTAAAAGACAAAGTGCTTGTTCCTTTGCTTGGGAATTACTATGGAAAAGTCCTTGAAAACGGAGAATTGCATCTTGTTTTTGATAGAATGGAAGGGACTTTCTGTGTCTGGTATAACGAACAGCGTTTCCCAATATGCCCATCTCATTACGGATATATTCTTGAAAAGGGTGAGGATTCTATAGAGGACTTTTTGTCCGAGGAAGTCCGTACTCTTGTTGAAGATTTTAACGAGCTTGGAGTAAAAGGCGACGGAACAGGTGCTTTTCGTGAAAAAAGATGTGAAAAAGCAACTGAACTAAAACAAAGACTGGCGGAAATAACAAATAAAGAAAAAGAAGCATCGAAACTTATAGAAAATTCTCTGCTGATGTTTAATGGAATTACAGGCAATACTAAAAGCTTTAATGAGCTGCATCTGCTGCTTGAAAAACAAGCGTACCGTATTTGTTACTGGCGTGTTGCTTCAAATGAAGTGAATTACCGCAGGTTTTTCTCAATAAATGAGCTTGCAGGATTAAGAGTTGATTTGAATGAAGTGTTTGACCAGATACATGTTTTGTTGTTCAAGCTTATTACCGAGGGAAAACTTCAGGGCTTGAGAATAGACCATATTGATGGGCTTTTG
>DAOWDM010000240.1 GCA_030639035.1 Alphaproteobacteria bacterium | reverse complement strand
GATGCAAAAATATTCGGCTTTCCGTTCCATTACTGGTATACGGCTCAGTTTTTGCTGATTTTGTTTGTTGGTATTTGCTACTTTTATGCGAAGAAAATCGACAAGCTGCATGAAGAATATGATTTTGTTGAAAAAGACGATTAGGAACAGAAAAAAAATGAAAAAAATATTAGGAACTATTCTGTCTGCCGTCTTTATGTGCATGACTTCTCCAGTTTTGGCAGAAGTGGCAGATGCAACTACACTTGAAGGTACTTTTAAGCTTGGTCCAGCGATTATCTTGATCGTCATTCTGTGTCTCTTTGTTTCGGTTGGACTTTTTAACCGTGCAAAAGACACTTCTACATACTGGGCTGCAAATCGTAATATTTCTCCAGTTGGTTCAGGTATGGCAATTGCGTCAAACTGGATGAGTGCTGCTTCATTCCTTGGAATGGCTGCTATTATGTATGGTGCAGGTTATCATGGACTGTCATATGTTGTAGGTTGGACTGGAGGCTATGTTTTGCTTCTAGTGCTAATGGCAGGGCAGATAAGAAGATACGGCAAATACACTGCCTCTGACTTTATCGGCGACCGTTATTATTCTAAAGGTCTAAGAGCTTTCGGTGCATGTCTTGCTATATTCATTTCCTTTAGTTACTGTGTTGGTCAGTTTCTCGGCATCGGTATCATGTTTAAATGGATTTTGGGTATTGATTATACTTATTCTGTTATGATAGGTGGTGCTGTTGTTCTGACTTATACCCTTATTTCAGGAATGCTCGGTGTTACTAAAAACATGCAGATTCAGTATACTATTATCATTACATCATTCATTCTTCCGCTGCTTTTTATTATGCTGAAATACGGCTACTTCTATATCTTCCCGCAAGTGGGTTATGGACAAGTTGTATCTGATATTGTTGCTGGGCTAGCACCTGCAAAAGAACTTGTTACAGCTACGGGGCATGATTTTGCTATTTTGCCTTCACCTGAATATGTGATGCCGTGGGATCCTGCAACAGGAAAAACTGCTTTTCAATGGATTGCGATTTGTTTCTCTCTGATGGTTGGTACAGCTGGTTTGCCTCATGTTATTCAGCGTTTCTACGTTGTTCCAAAAGCAAGAGATGCCCGTTGGTCAGTTGTATGGGGATTGTTCTTTATCTCCCTTCTATACTGGACTGCTCCTGTTTATTCAGCATTAGGAAAGATTCTTTCTGCTCACCCTGAAATTGGAGCTCTTTCAAAAGATGCGATTGTGGTTTATACCGCACAGCTTGCAGATACATATCCTTTGATAATAGGATTGCTTGCAGCAGGAGCTGTTTCTGCAGCTTTCTCAACTGTTTCAGGTTTGTTGCTTGCAGGTGCTTCGGCATTTTCTAATGACCTTTATTTCAAATGTATTAATCCTAAAGCGACTGATAAACAGCAGATGTTTATGGCTCGTTTAGGAACAGTTCTTATGGCAATCGCTGTTGTAATTGTTGCATTGATGGATCTTGGTCTTATTGCTCAGTTAGTTGCAGTAGCATTCTCTTTAGCTGGTTGTACTATTTTCCCTCTATTCCTTTTAGGAATTTGGTGGAGTGGTTCAAACAGAACTGGTGCATGGACAGGTCTTTTAACTGGTGTGCTTATTTCTACTATAGCTTTGACTTACTTTGTGTCAGCAAAGCTAGGACATCAACTACCAGCTTTCGAGACTGTTACTTACTACTTGAATCCTTGGTACTTTGCATGGATTGGTGCTCCGTTGGCAATTACTGCTAACATCGTCGCATCACTTGCAAGCAAGAATAAAACTCCTCCAGAAATTGAAGAGTTTTTAGCAAAAAGAGTGCACGGCAGATAATCTGTTTGTTGTGAATATCTTTATCCCCTGTTTTCAGATTGTAGAAAAATCTGGAAACAGGGGATATTTTTTTAAATCCAACCTCTTGATTGAAGTCTTAATTGTTTTTCAATTGATTTAGAGGAACAGCTTCAATCCTTATACATTGATTCAAGTTTTTCTCTATAGCGGTCTCTGATGTAGTGTCGGCGGAGTTTAAGAGTATGAGTTATCAGCCCATTTTCTTCTGTAAATATTTCGTCTGCTATCACAAAATTACGTACTTTTTCAACAATAGAAAGCTTGTCGTTTGCACGTTCAATAGCGTCTGAAATAATTTCATGTATATTCCTTCCGTCCTTTATATACTCTTCTATATATTCCTTATCTGGAACAATAAGAGCAGTTATATGAGATTTTCCATCTCCATAAGCCATTGCCTGTAAAATCTCTAGCTCCAGAGTAAGAAATCCTTCTATTCTTTGTGGGGAAATATTGTCTCCGCTTGAATTTACGATAATGTCTTTTTTTCTATCAGTTATTTCAATAAATCCGTCATTATCAATTGTTCCAATGTCTCCTGTATGAAGCCAGCCATTATTATCAAGACACTCTCTGGTTGTTTTTTCATTATTCCAATAACCCTTCATAACCAGATCACCTTTTACCAGAATTTCACCATCTTTGGCTAATTTGACTTTTACACCTTTTAATGGCTGCCCAACGGTATGAAGTTTTATACGTTTAGAAGTGTTGCAGCTTATAACTGGAGATGCTTCTGTTTGTCCATATCCTTGAAAAACCATGATTCCAAGCGATGTGAAAAAGAGTCCTATATCAAAATTCAAAGGAGCTCCTCCAGATACAAAAGCCTTTAATTTTCCGCCAAACTGTTTTTTTATTTCTCGTCTGACAAGAATATCTAGTGCCATGTCTTGCAATTTTTCCAATAAAGAAAGGCTTTCCAGATTTTCATAGCGACGTTTTCCAAGTTCTAGTGTTCTGAAAAACAGTTTTGCTTTCATTTTGCCGTGTTTGTTTACTTTTTGCAGTATACGTTGCCTCAAAACCTCGAAAATACGTGGAACAGCAATAACATATGTAGGGGATACATCAGCTATATAGCTAATGAACTTATCAGGACCATTGGAATAATATATTTCTGCTCCAATTGATATAGGAAACATCTGCCCGATTGTATGCTCGTAAGCATGGGATAATGGCAAAATTGATAAAAAAACCTTTTTTTTGTCATCAGTTTTTTTTCCTTTAATGATTTCATATGCACCCATGCAGTTATGCAGAATGTTTTTGTGGCTGAGAATTACACCTTTTGGAGCTCCACAAGCACCTGATGTGTAAATGATGCAGGCTGTCTCATCACGTTTGTTTTGATATATACGATTGCTGTTTTTGTTGTTGCAGATGTTATCCCAGTTGATTATGCGTATGTTGCCGACTTGTTTCTGCTTTACAGGTTCTATGGAAATTATTTTTATCTGTCGTCCTGTTTTCAAAGCCGCTACTATTAAAATATCTGTAAGCTGTTTTGTCGAGACAATAACTGTGCTGGCACTAGAATCGTTGATTACATGGAAAAGATTTTCGACACTGCCTGTTGTGTGAGCTGGGACAGTAATTGCCCCTGCTGCCATAATAGCAAAATCTGCAATTAGCCATTCAGGGCGGTTTTCTGAGATAAGAATCACCCTGTCACCAGATTCAACTCCCTCTTTTTTCAGACCATAAGAAAGCCTGTTAATCATATCTGCTGTATATTTCCAGCTGTATGGCTTGAATTTGTTATTGTTAAAATGCCTGAGAAGCCGTTTCTCCCCCCCTTCCTCCGCCTACTAAAAAAACACAGCTGGCAGACTTTCGTAAGCATTG
>DAOWDM010000100.1 GCA_030639035.1 Alphaproteobacteria bacterium | reverse complement strand
TTTCAATGAAAAATGCCGATTTTGCAAAAGATGTTCGTGTAAAAGCAATATCTATTGCTCTTTTAATTCTTACAATTATTTCAATATTTATAGCTAGAATAATATCAAAACCTGTTCAGAATCTTACTGTTACAATGCGTGAGTTGGCTGAAGGCAACAATGAGATTGAAATACCAGCTCTTGATCATGGTGATGAAATTGGTGAAATGGCTTCTGCTGTTCAAGTTTTCAAAGAAAACGCCATAAAAGTCGAGCGTATGAATGCAGAACAAAAAGAAGCTGAACAAAAAGAAAAAGAAAAAAGTGAATATATCAATTCTACGGTAGAAAAATTCATGGTTTCTATGGCTAAAATTGTTGATGGGATAGACGCTTCTGTTGAAGAAATGCAGTCTACAGCAACATCTATGGCATCTATTTCCGAGGAAACAAATGCCCAAGCCGCGACAGTTGCTGCTGCAAGTGAACAAGCAACAACAAACGTTCAAACGGTTGCAAATGCTGCAACTGAACTTTCAAGTTCCATTCAGGAAATCAGTGGACATGTTTTCCAGTCTACAGAAATTGCTACAAAAGCAAAAGATACAGCACAGGCAACTAATGAGCTTGTTGCGGGGCTTGCAACTTCTGCTAAGAATATAGGTGAAGTTGTCGGACTTATTAAAGATGTTGCTGATCAAACGAATCTTTTAGCTCTTAATGCAACAATCGAAGCTGCTCGTGCAGGTGATGCAGGCAAAGGCTTTGCCGTTGTTGCTAACGAAGTTAAGGGGCTTGCTAATCAAACAGCTAAAGCAACTGATGAAATTGCACAACAGATTACTTCTATTCAAAATGAAACAAATAGTGCTGTAGATGCAATTCAGGAAATAGTAAATGTTATTGAAGAAATATCTGGAATTTCCACAGTTATTGCATCTGCTGTTGAAGAGCAGGACGCTTCTACGCAAGGAATTGCTGATAATGTTCAGCAGGCTGCTGCTGGTACACAAGATATAACCACTAACATCGTTGGTGTAACAGAAGCTTCTTCACAGACTAGTGCCGCATCTACACAGGTGCTGGATGTTGCTAGACATCTTTCAAAAGAAGCTGAAAATCTGCGTACAGAGGTTGATATATTCGTAGAAGCAATAAACAAAGCTGAAAGCTAGCACAAGGAGTCTCTAAAACTTAGCACAAGGAGCTGTTCTTGCGAGATATCCATAAAGTTGTTAGAACTTTTATATTATGCTTATTGTTAGCAGCGTGTGCTTCTTCTGCAGGAATGCAGGAAGATGTTCAGGCAAAGACAGCACAACAACAAAACCTGTTGACAGAGGTGTTTTCACCTCTTTCTTTTATGAAATATAATCTTTGTTTAGATAGAAGCTACTCTCTTTCTTCCAAGCTTACCTTTAAATTTCTTAAAGGTCTAACTCCTGTAGAAATAACTAAATATTTTGGAGAACCAGTTTTTAAAAGACAAGAGTTTCCAGCGGAAATATGGCGTTATGAAAGTAAGTTATGCTCGCTGTTTGTTTTTATGTACAAAGAAAAGAAATTGGCAAGAGTCGACTATATTGAAAATCGCAATCGCAGTATTCATTATATTTCCAAACAGCAGTGTATTGATACAATGTTGTCATTAAAAGAAACTGGACCAAGAAATAGCATTTTTTAACTGTTTCTAAACAGTATCCATTGATATTTTGCATATCAACTTAAATCAGACAAAGTCTAGGCAGTTTTTTCTTTTTTGCATGCAAATAATTCAATCAGAATCATTCCGCTAATTACCAAAGCACAGCCTAGAACCTTTTGCCATGAAAGAGGCTCTGAAAGTATAAAATACCCAAGCAAAAGCCCTATTGCAGGCTCGAAAAATAAAAATGGAATAATTTTTGTTACAGGGTATTTTCTTATTAAATAATACCAAAGAATCTGTGCAATAATAAAACAGGCAATACTAAGATAAAGAACAGTGAACCATGCTGACAGGCTTGCTTTTTCAATTATTTCTATATGGTTTTTTTCAAATAAAAGAGAAACAAGCAAAATCTGAGGAAAAGAAAAAAGTGCACCCCAACCTACAAGCATAAACGGTGAAACAGGAGCAGGAATTTTCTTAATAACAACTACATTATATAAAGACCATGTAAAAGCAGCTCCAGCTATCATAAATAGTGGCCAAATAAGATTTATAGATGGAGCTCCTGCTATCATAACAACGCCTGCAAAAGAAACAGTCATGCCAAGCCATTGCAGTAAAGTTAGCTTGTCATTAAAGAAAAACATTACTAGTAGAGCACTGAAAGGAATTGCAAGCTGCCATACAATAGTTGAACAGCTACCCTCGGTATATTGTAATGCTGTAAAAGCTAGAACTGCTTCAATTGTCATTCCTATAGAAATTAGCAAAACTCCAATTAAATGCTTTTTAGAAGGGCGGAAAAATGGAGCAAGAATAATTATAGGAAACAAAAGCCGAATTGTACTCATTAAAAAAGGAGGGAAATCTTCCAGCCCTAATTTAATTGCAATTGAAAAACTTCCCCATATTAAAACGGCTAAAAAAGCTAAACACATATCCAGAATTTTCATTGCTTTTCTCTATATCTAAGTTGTGCTTTTCTTTTTTTTACGTGTGAATAATTCAATCATAATCATTCCGCTAATTACTAGCATGCAGCCGACAATCTTTTGCCATGAAAGAGGCTCGGAAAGTATAAAATACCCAAGCACAAGCCCCGTAACAGGTTCAGTAAATTTAAATGTGACAAGCTTTGTTATAGGGTGCTTTCTTATTAAATAATACCAGAGCATCTGCACAACAAGAAAACAGGCTGCACTGATATAAAAAACAATGGCCCATGCTGACAGGCTTGCTTTTTCAATTATTTCTATATGGTTTTTTTCAAATAAAAGAGAAACAAGCAAAAGCTGTGGAAAGGAAAAAAGTGCACTCCAGCCAACAAGCATAAGCGGTGAAACTGGTGCAGGAATTTTCTTGATAACTACAACATTCGTTACAGACCATGTAAAAGCAGCTCCAGCTATTAATAAAACTGCCCAGACATGTTCTACGGACGGAGCTCCTGCTATCATAACAACGCCTGCAAAAGAAATAGTCATGCCAAGCCATTGTGTCAAGGTCAGCTTGTCATTAAAGAAAAGCAAAGCTAGCAACGCACAAAAAGGAATGACGAGCTGATATATTATAGTTGCACAACCGCCTTCGATATACTGCATTCCTGTAAAAGACAAAGCAGCTTCAACAGACATTCCTACAGAAAGCAGTAAAATTCCTTTTAAATGTTTTTTTGATGGACGAAAAAAAGGAACGATAAAAATTGCAGGTAGCAGAACTCTAAAAGAACTCATCAAAAAAGGAGGCAATTCTTCCAGCCCTAATTTAATTGCAACTGAATAGCTTCCCCATATAAAAACGGCAGTAGATGCTATGCATATATCTTTGATGTTCATGTTTTTCTTTCAATAACGGGTTAAGTTGATCTTCTTTTTCTTCTGCGAGCAGAAAATTCAACCAAAATCATTCCAACAATCACAACAGCACAGCCCAAGACTTTTTGCCACGAAAGAGATTCTGATAGAGCAACATAAGCTAGCAAAAGACCAATGGCAGGCTCTAAAAGCATAAAAGGTATAACTTTTGTTACAGGATATTTTCTTATTAGATAATACCATAATAATTGTGCAATAATAGCAGAGACAATACCAAGATAAAAGATGGTTATCCATGTTGTCGTACTTGCATTTTTCAGTGCTTCTACTTGCCCTTCTTCAAACAAGAATGAAAGCAGTAAAAGTTGTGGCACACAAAAAACAGCCCCCCATCCTACAAGCATAAAAGCAGAAACAGGAGCAGGTATTTTCTTTACAACAATGTTAGATACTGAAAATGAGAAAGTAGCTCCGATTAGCATAAAAACGCCCAGCATGTTCGTTACAGATGGAGAACCGACTATTATTAGAATACCAACAAAAGAAACTATTATCCCAAACCATTGCTCCATAGATAGCTTATCTTTAAAGAAAATCATTGCCAATATTGCACTGAAAGGAATGACAAGCTGATATATAACAGTAGCACAGCCACCTTCGATATGCTGCATTCCAACATAAGACAGAGCAGCTTCAATCGTTATTGCCAAAGAAAACAGAAGAACTCCTTTGAGGTGCTTTTTTGATAGTCGAAAAAATGGAGCAAGAATAATTGCAGGGAATAAAAACCGAAAAGAACCCATCAAAAGAGGGGGGAAGTTTTCCACTCCTAAATTAGGAGATGAACCTGCTACTCCTAGTTTAATGGCAATGTAATAGCTTGCCCACATGAAAATGACTAAAAGTATAATAAAGACATCATAAAATTTCATGGTTTCTAGTCCACATAAATAAGACAAATAAATAATATATTTAATGTATAATGTTTATTTGAAAAAAAGCATCTATTTTTTTGTATTTATGTAAAAAATTATAGTTTCTCTAAAAACATGTTAGAAATAGGCTTATTATTAATGCAAAAACAGATTGATTCAAAAGTTAAAAATTTTGCTAAAAAACCGTATTTTGATTCTAATAAATCACTAGCGACAGCATTTGCAGGTTGTTGTTTTTCGTATAAAAATCTGTAATGTCAGTAACGTCATTAAAAGATTTTGTGAGTGTTTTTTGAGCTGATTGCAGTTTTAATGTTGTTAAAACCTCCGTCTTCTAAGAACTCTATTAACATTTCAGCAGCGTGTTTTTTGTCAATTTTGATTGACTCTTGTTTCGTGGCTTTATATCATAATAATGATATTTTAAAAGGATTGAGTTATGATTAATGCAAAAGTAGATAAT
>DAOWDM010000066.1 GCA_030639035.1 Alphaproteobacteria bacterium | reverse complement strand
GAAAAATATTTAAGAAAGAAATCGTTTTAATCTGCCCTCACAAAAAAACAGCTTATTCATTTAATAGGTTAGATATTCTAAAATTCAAAGTAGAAACCAAACATCTTAAAAACTCACTGTTTCCAGAAAATATAAATAATAAAACTTCATGCCCAGAAGATTGGAAATATTAGACTTTCGAGAACTCCGAAGCCGAAGGTCATGGGTTCGAATCGCATCGGGTGCACCAGTTTTTAAGGTGTTAGGATTCTTTAGCAAGAGCTTTTTTAGCTAATATCCAGCCTGCAATTCCTGCGATTACACATGAAACAGTCATACCTGCAATCATGCCTTTAAAGCCAAAGAACTCAGCTCCAAGCCATGCAAATGGTATATATAAAACAAACATTCTGCCAATGCCAAAAACTGCGGCTGAAATAGGTCGTTGAAGACCGTTTAAGATGCTTATGGTTAAAATACATATGCCTAAAAAGCCATAACTAGATGATATTATTATTAAAAACTGTACAATGTTATTTGTAAGCTGTGGCTCATCACTAAACAAAAACGCTATTGGTTCTGCTGTAAAAACAAAGAAAAGCACACATAAAAATCCCCATAACATTGAGAAACAGCAAACAAGTTTATGAGCTTTAAGTATGCGGTTTATTTTTGCCGCACCTTTGTTTTGCCCTGTAAAAGGCATAGTTATTGAGCTCAAAGCAAAAATAACAATCAATGCAAAAGCTTCGATTTTTAATCCTGCTCCAAAAGCCGCAACGGCACTTGTTCCAAATCTTGCCGCTAACCGCATAAGAATACCGATACTTATTAAAAGAAGTACGCTAGAAATCATGTTTGGAATCCCAATATGCAGAATTCTTTTCCATAACTTCATGGTTTCTTTAAAAACTGGAATGGAGAAATTTATTATTCTTTTTTTGTAATAAAGAATTGAAAGTATCAAAACAGCTGTTAATGCTCGTGATGCTACTGTTGCAATAGCCGCTCCTGCTAGTTCTAGTCTTGGAAAACCGCAAAGACCGAATATTAATATAGGGTCAAGAATAACATTTATTGTTGCTCCAAATGTCATTATTAATCCAGGTGTTTTTGTATCTCCTAGTCCTCTGATTATATTATTTCCAACCATTGGAATGACGATAAACAACATTCCTGGATACCAGATTATCATGTACTCACGAATGAACGGAAGCACCTCTGGTGTCGCTCCCAACATAGTAAACAGCGGATTTATTGTAAGAAGTCCTGCAACAACGAACAAAGGCACTATTAAAAAAGATAGAACAAGCCCATTAGTTGCAAGCCTTGAAATTTCATCTTTATTTCCAGAGCCTACTGCATGACTGATAAGTGAAGAAATGCTAACCCCAAGCCCTGTTGCAATGCTTCCTATGAACATAACCATCGGAAAAACAAAGCTTATAGCAGCAAGCTGAACGCTTCCAAGCCTTGCAATAAAAAAAGTATCCGCAAGATTAAACGCTATTATTGAAAAAAGCCCGCCAATCATAGGTATGGTTAAATGAGTTAAAACTCGTCCAACAGAACCAGATATGATTGGATTATTTTTAATATGTCTGCTCCGATGAAAAAAGTTGGTTGTATTTTTACTCATATTTTTATAACAACAAATACATGAAAAAACACTTTATATATATTGGAATTTTATTAGGGCTTGGCGTTGCCTTATATATTCTATTAAAGCCAGTAAATGATTTTATAGAGTTTCATGGGAAAACCATGGGAACAACTTATTATGTTAAAATCGCCAGTAAACATAAAGACTCTGCTTTACATGGAAATATCAAAGAGCTGCTTGAAAATTTCAACAGCCAAATGTCTACATGGGATAAAGATTCAGAATTAAGCAAACTTAACTCAGTAAAAAATTCTGAATGGGTCGATATTTCAGAAGAAGTCTGGCGAGTCCTTAAGCTATCCAAAAAAATCAGCATTGAGACAGGCGGAGCTTTTGATATTTCTGTAGGGAAATTAGTGAATCTTTGGGGGTTTGGAGCTGACGGTAAAAGACGAATCGAACCGCCTATTCCGCAAGAAATCGAGCAAGTAAAAAACCATATCGGAATGGATAAACTTGAACTGCACCAAACTTTATTCAAAGCAAGAAAAAAAGATGCAAAGCTTTATCTGGATTTGTCTGCAATAGCAAAAGGTTACGGAGTTGATTTAGTTTCTGAATATCTTTTAAGTAAAGGATATTCCAACCATATTATAGAAATCGGCGGAGAATTAAGAGTCTCTGGTTTTCGCTATCCAAAGAAACAGTGGAAAATAGCGGTTGAAGTCCCTGATTCTTCCATAAGAAAAAACGGCAGAATACTTGAATTAACAAACACAGGAGTTGCGACTTCTGGCGATTACAGAAACTTTTTCACCTACAAAGGAAAACGTTATTCTCATACAATAAATCCATTAACTGGCAAGCCTGTAACTCATAACTTAACTTCTGTTACTGTATTTAATAAAGATTGTGCCGTTGCAGATGCTTATGCAACTGCCTTTATGGTAATAGGGGCGACAAAAGCACTCGAACTTGCAAACAAAAAACACTTGAAAGTAGTTTTTTATGTTAAGGTGAATGATAAGATAGAAGAAAAACTTTCAAAAGCAATGGAGGCATTTCTTGAATTAGAAATGAGATGCAAATGAAAACAAGCGTAAAACTAATTGAACAAGAAGGTACTGTCGTTGAAATTAAAGAAGACGGCACTGCAATGGTAAAAATCCTTTCAATGTCTGCTTGTGCAAAATGTCATGCAAAAGGTGCTTGTGGAACATCGGACTCAAAAGAGAAAATAATCAACGTAGATCCTGAAGGAAAAGAAATATCCATAGGTGATAACGTAACGGTTGTTCTTTCAAGAATCTTAGGATTTAAGGCACTCTTTCTTGGATATATATTCCCGTTTTTGCTTGTCATAACAACTTTAGTTGTCGGTATGGCTCTTACAGGCAATGAAGCCATATCTGGACTTGCTTCTTTGGCTGTGCTTGCTCCATATTATTTATGTTTGTATTTGCTAAGAAAACGCATCAGTAAGGCTTTTTCTTTTAAGCTGAAATAAAACCTTTTATTCGTTGTTTTTTGTGGTATTTTGTACCGATATAAAAACGGACATTATTTAAAATGAATGATTTATTTATTTACTCTGTTCTAACCTTAAGTGGGATAGGAGCAGTGGCGGCAAGCATTCTGTTTGTGGCATCAAAAAAGTTTAAAGTTTTTGAAGACCCTAAAATCGATGAAGTAGAAGAAGAGCTTCCTTCTGCTAACTGTGGAGCTTGTGGTTTCCCTGGTTGTCGTGGTTTTGCAGAGGCTATTGTTAATAATCCAGATGATTTTGACAGCTTCAACTGTCCTGTTGGCGGCAATGACGTAATGAAAAAAGTCGCTGCAATTATGGGCAAGGAAGCAACCGAAAAAGAGCCAACTATTGCAGTATTAAAATGCAACGGCTCAAGGCAAAATGCTCCTCAAAAAATCATTTATAGCGGTGAACAAAACTGTGCCTTATCTCATAGCATGTTTTCAGGAGAAAGCGGCTGCCCATCTGGTTGTCTAGGATTGGGCGACTGTGTTGATGTGTGCAATTTCGGAGCTTTATATATTGACGAGGAAACATGGCTTCCTGTTGTTGATGAAGAAAAATGCACAAGCTGTGGGGCTTGCGTTAATGTTTGCCCTCGTGGATTGTTTGAAATAATGCCAAGAGGCAAAGACAATAAACGCATTTATGTTGCCTGTATGAACACTCAAAAAGGTGCGGCTGCAAAGAAAAACTGCAAAGTCGCATGTATCGGCTGTATGAAATGCACCAAAGTTTATGAAACAGACAGCGTAAAAGTTACAAACTTTTGCAGTTATATCAGCCCTGATGTTGATGTTGAAAATTACGGCTCAGCAATCATAGCAAGCTGTCCGACAAAGGCAATTCTTGGCGTTAATGTTGAAGAACAAAAGGTCTGATTTATGAAAACCAAAACGTTTACTATGGGCGGTATTCACCCTGCGGACAATAAACTGTCTGCGGATAAGCCTATTGAAGAACTTGAGATTCCTATAGAAGTGCAAATCCCTATTGCACAGCATATCGGAGCTCCAGCAAAACCTGTTGTGAAAAAAGGCGATAAGGTAAAAGTCGGGACTCTTATAGCTGAAGCAGGCGGATTTATTTCAGCTAATATTCATTCTTCCGTATCAGGAACAGTTGGAATTGCAAAAGAAATTGTCGGCACTTCAGGTTATCTTGAAAAAGTTATTTCCATAAAAGTCGAAGGCGACGAGTGGGAAGAAAGCATTATAAAATCTGATGAGTTAAAAAAAGAAATCACTCTTTCACCAGATGAAATTCAAGCTAAAGTCAAAGAAGCTGGAATAGTCGGACTTGGAGGAGCAACTTTTCCTTCTCATGTAAAGTTTGCAATACCTGAAGGCTGTAAGGCTGAAATGGTGCTTATAAATGGCGTTGAGTGTGAACCTTATTTGACTGCTGACCACCGTTTAATGCTTGAAAAAGGCGAGGAAATTCTTGTTGGAACTAGCATTGCTATGAAGGCTCTTGGCGTTGACAAGGGTGTTATTGGTATTGAAGAAAACAAGCCTGACGCTATTAAACATCTTACCAAACTTGCAGAAAATTACAGCGGCATTCTTATTCAGCCTTTGAAAGTTCAGTATCCTCAAGGCGGTGAAAAACAGCTTATAAAATCTATTACTGGTAAAGAAGTTACTGCAGGTGCTTTGCCTATCCATTATGGACTTGCTGTTTTTAATGTTGGGACTATTTTTGCAGTCTATGAAGCTGTGCAGAAAAACAAACCTTTGATTGACAGGATTGTTACTGTTACAGGTAAAAATGTCAGCAAGCCTTCTAATTACAAGGTAAGAATTGGAACTCCGTTAAAAGAGCTTATCGAAAAAGCAGGCGGAGTACCAGAAAACACTGCTAAAATTGTTAGTGGTGGACCTATGATGGGGAAAGCTCTAACCTCAACAGAAATTCCAGCAACAAAAGGCACTTCAGGCGTTCTTTTGTTTTCTGAAAAAGACACAAAAAGAGCCGATGAAACAGCATGTATAAGGTGCGGAAAATGTTCAACTGTATGCTGTTTAGGTCTACAGCCGTTTCTTTTTGCTGCTCTTGTACGGAAAAGAAACTGGGAAAAGCTGGAAGAGGCTCATGTTATGGACTGTTTAGAATGTGGTTCATGCAGCTATACATGCCCTGCAAATTTGCCTTTGGTTGATTTGATAAAGCTTGGAAAAATTGAAATTAAAAAACTAAGAGAAGCAAGGAAGAAATAATTGTCCTCACAAATGCTTACAATATCATCATCTCCGCACGTTAATGGAGAGCAGACCACTCAGAATATTATGTTCGGAGTAATAATTGCTTTACTGCCTGCGTTGATGGTTGCCGTTATATTTTTTGGTATAGGTGCTATAAAAGTTACAGTTGCAGCGGTTGCTACCTGTGTGCTGTTCGAGTATTTAATCCAGAAATATATGATGAAAAGTACGGTTGCTATAACCGATGGTTCTGCTGCTTTATCAGGCTTGCTATTGGCTTTTAACCTGCCAAGCAATTTTCCTATATGGATGGTTGTAGCAGGGAGTCTTGTTACAATAGGCATTGCAAAAATGTCTTTTGGTGGACTTGGAAAAAATCCTTTTAATCCTGCTTTGGTTGGTCGGGTTTTCCTGCTTGTTTCGTTTCCTGTTCACATGACAAATTGGCCTGTTCCAAAGTGGCTTGATTTTTCTTTTGCAGATTCAGCAACTGGAGCTACTGCTCTTTCAGTCTTAAAAGAAGGTCTTGCAAATGGACAGTCTGTTGGGGAAATGCAGAAACTTATGGAATTGCCTAGTCATATTAGCCTGTTCCTTGGTCAAGTAGGGGGCAGTCTTGGTGAGGTTTCAGCGGTGGCTTTGCTTCTTGGCGGTATTTATTTGCTGTATAAAGAAATCATAACTTGGCATATTCCTGTAAGTTTCCTTGCAAGCGTTGTTGTTATTTCTGGTGCTTTTTGGCTTTTTGACAGTCAACAATATGCTGATCCGATTTTCCATATTGTTTCAGGCGGTATAATGCTTGGAGCGATATTCATGGCAACTGATATGGTTACTTCTCCAATGACTCCAAAGGGTCAGATAATATTCGGCATAGGCTGCGGCTTGCTGACTGTTATTATCCGCATGTACGGCGGATACCCAGAAGGTGTTTCTTTCGCAATTCTTATAATGAATGCTTGTGTTCCATTGATTGATAAAATGGTTCCTGCAAAACGGTTCGGGGTGAAATAAAATGTGCAAGAAGAAAAACATTGATTCCACTTTTGTAAATATGGTGGCAGTTCTTTTAACAGTGTGTGCAATTTCATCTGCTGCTTTGGCTTTTACATACAACAACACCAAAGACCTTATAGCAGAAGCTAAAGAAAAGAAAAGCATGGCTGCTGTGAAAGAAGTTCTTATTTCAGATTTTGATAACTTCCCAAGCAAAGATGTTTTTGACATTGTAGCCAATGACGGAAAAGCTATGCAGTGCTATCCTGCTAAAAAAGGCGACAAGTTGACTTCTGTTGCTGTCAGGTCGGTTTCAAATAAAGGCTACAGCGGTGATATTGTGCTTATGGTTGGCTTTCTTCCAAACGGTGAAATAAATAAAATTTCTGTTGTAGGACAAAGCGAAACTCCTGGGCTTGGGACTCTTATTGCTATGCCAAAATTTACGTCTCAGTTTGAAGGAAAAAATCCTGCAAATTTCAATCTGAAAGTTAAAAAAGACGGCGGAGATGTTGATGCAGTTACGGCTGCTACTATCAGCTCCAGAGCATTTTGTGATGCTGTTGACCAAGCTTATAAATCTTTTGTTAAACACGGGGTGAAATAACATGACGAATTTGAAAAATTTCACTAGGGGTATAATAAAAGAAAATCCTGTTTTCGTTCTTCTTCTTGGAATGTGTCCAGTTCTAGGCGTAACTACTACAGCTATTAATGGGATTGGTATGGGGCTTGCCACAATGTTTGTGCTAACTATGTCAAACTTTGTTATATCAGCAGTCAAAAGGCTGATTCCTGCTAAAGTCCGTATTCCGTGCTTCATTGTAGTTATAGCTTCATTTGTAACTCTTGTTGATATGGTTATGGCAGCTTATATGCCAGCTTTACATGAGCAATTGGGGCTGTTTATTCCTTTGATTGTTGTGAACTGCGTTATTTTAGGACGTGCAGAGGCTTTTGCTTCTAAAAACGGAGTGTTTGCTTCAATTTTAGACGGTATTGGAATGGGGTTAGGCTTTACTCTTGCTCTTGCTCTATTAGGAAGCACAAGAGAAATACTTGGAAGCGGTTCGCTTTTTGATATTAAATTTGTTGCTGAAAATGCCAGCACTTTTCTGATTTTTGTTATGCCTCCAGGGGCTTTTATAGCTTTGGCTTATTTAATCGCAATCTTTAACAAGGTCAGGAGTAACGCCTGATGGAATATTTCCTCATTATTATTAGTGCTGTATTTGTAAATAATATCATTCTTTCGCAGTTTTTGGGTATTTGCCCATTTTTAGGCGTATCTAACAAAGTATCAACATCTGCTGGAATGGGCGGTGCAGTTCTTTTTGTTATGACGCTGGCTGCTATTGTTACAAATCTTTTATACACATTTGTTCTTGTTCCATATGACATTGTGTTTATGAAAACGATTGTATTTATTTTAGTTATCGCTTCATTGGTGCAACTTGTAGAAATTATTTTGAAAAAAGTTGCCCCTCCGCTGTATCAGGCTTTGGGTATTTTTCTGCCTTTGATTACAACAAACTGTGCTGTTTTGGGTGTGGCTCTTTTGATTACACAAAAAGACTTTTCTTTGCTTGAAGCAGTTATATTTGCAGCAGCAAATGCGGCAGGTTTTACCTTGGCAATTGTACTGTTTGCAGGTTTAAGAGAACGGCTTGAGCTGGTTGATATTCCAAATGGAATGAAGGGCGTTCCTGTTCTTCTTGTTACAGCAGGTCTGTTGTCTCTAGCCTTTATGGGGTTTGCTGGAATAGTTAAATAATGTTTTCGGACGAACGCAAAAAAAATCTTTTACAGAAAAAAGCTGAGCTTCAGCGAATTCTTAATACTGAACCACACGATGCATCTGCACAAATGCAGATTGGCAATATTTTTCTACGGTTAAAACAAATAAAAGAAAACGAGGAATCGTTTAAAAAAATATTCCGCAAAACAAAAAATATCGCAGAAACTCATCTGATAATGAGCGAGCAGATGCTTGAAGCAGAAAGAGATTTTGATGCTCTTTTCCATGCTAAAAAAGCTGTTTCGTTCAGCAATACAGGTGATAATCTCAGCGAAAATATACTTGCCCGCTGTTTTGTCCGCTATCGAGCAACTTCTATAGATAATGAAGCATATACAGATTTGCTAAGACTCCTGAACAATGAAAACATTGATGCTCAGCCGTTGGTTTTAGCGGTTCTTAGCATTCTTAAAAGAAAGTATCCTTTTGATATATCGCATATTCATACAAATGAAATAACTTCTGACCCTTTATTTATATCTCTGCTTAAAAACACGATTATAACAGACGCTGAAACAGAAAATCTGCTTGTTAATTTACGCCATAGAATGCTGTTTTTTCCCGCTCGCAGATGGGGAGCGTTTTGCTGTGCAATGGCAATGCAGTGTTTCAACAATGAATATGTTTTCACCGAAACCAAAGAAGAAAGCAAAGCTATTGAAAAACTGCAGAAACTAGCCCTTTCTTTAGAAGCAGAAGATTTAGCAGTTTTAGCTACTTATCGTCCTTTGTATTCAATAGACGGTTTTTTAGAAATTAAGAATAAAGACTGGTCTGAAAACTTTAAATATGTCGTTACAAAACAAATAACAGAACCAGAAATAGAAAAAAAATTAATAAAAGCAATCGTTTCTCTGACAGAAATTACTGATAAAGTTTCTTTAAAGGTGCAGGCTCAATATGAAAAAAGCCCTTATCCAAGATGGATTCAAAAACCACAGACGAACTTTGAATTTTGTAATAAAAAACTCAATATTCTTATAGCTGGCTGTGGCACAGGACAACATTCCATAGAATTAGCTTTGCGATATAAAAAAGCCTCGATATTTGCTATAGACTTAAGCAAAACCAGCCTTGCTTATGCAATTAGAAAAACGAAAAGCTTTGATATAAAAAATATAAAATATGCTCAAGCAGATATTCTTGCACTTAGCAACTTAAAACAGCGTTTTGATGTTATTGAATGCACTGGCGTTCTACATCATATGGAAAATCCTGTAGAAGGCTTGCGGATTCTGACGAATCTGCTGAAATCCAACGGAGTAATGAATATAGGGCTTTACAGCAAAATCGGCAGGCAGAATGTAGTTAAAGCAAGGAAATATATCACAGAAAAAGGCTATCCCTCATCTGATAGCGATATACGTGAATGCAGGCAGGATATTATAAAAGTTTCAAATGATTTATCATTCGAACAACTGCTTGAATCTGATGATTTTTACAGTCTTGGTACATGCAGAGATATGTTGTTTCATGTGCAGGAACAGCTATTTTCATTAGAAGAAATCGCTGATATGCTTGATATGTTGAAGCTTAAATTTACAGGTTTTGATTTTGTTTCACATGAAACATTTAAAAAATATATTCAAAAGTTCCCCAAAGACAAAAAAATGCGTTCTCTTTCAAATTGGGAGAAGTTTGAACGTGAAAACCCATCTACATTCGCAGGAATGTACAGGTTTAGCGTAAAGAAAAAAAACAGCCTGTTTTCCAGATTGTTTTAATATGTTCTAAAATCCAAAAAAGTCATCATTGTGAGAGATTTTAGTCTCGTGGCAATCTTATTAAGAGGCAGACTCCTTGCAACGAGATTGCCGTGTCGATACGCTTCTCGCAAGGACGAGGAAACGCTACGTTTTTAGCAACAATTTAATGGAACATAGCCATTAAAAAATGCCGTTTGTTTATTCGAGTAGCTTTTTTTATGCTATAATTTACCCAAAAATTCTGAATGTTAAATTTTTCCGTTTAGTCTAGCTCTTTTTTCTAGTATAAAGGTTGTTCTTTATTTAGCTTCATAAACAATGTTTTAAGGAAAAAACATGAGGGTCAAACAAATATTTTTAAGTATAGTAGCAGGTTGTATGCTTTTGCTGTCTGCTAATGATGTTTTAGCTTGTGGAGGAGGAGGAGGAGGAAGTAGCGGCGGTGGAGGAGATGGAGCAGTTGCTTCACTGTCATCTTCAGCTGATTCAGTTTCTTCTGGCGGTTCAACATCTTCATCTGCATCTGTAGTTGGCACTCAAGCTCAAACTGTTTCTGTTTCAGGGGCAACGGGCGACAAAGATGCATTATGTGCAACAGGTCTTTGTTCAAGCCTTCTTGTTACAATAGAATCAATGATGGAAAAACTGCTTTCTGTTTCATATGGTTTTGCAGCTATGGAAGATTCCCTTGATTCCAATTCTACCAGTTTGGCATCAGAAGTCGTTGTGCAAATGCTGTCAGTTTCAGAGATTGACTAAAATAAAAAGAAAATGGAGTAAATACATATGAAATCTTATATTGCAAAAATTGCCATTGCAGGCGTGTTGGCCGCAACTGTTTCAGCTTGTGTAACAACCAGCAAAACAGCTATGAACCCTGTTGAAAAGGCAAAGACTGAAGCTGCCG
>DAOWDM010000039.1 GCA_030639035.1 Alphaproteobacteria bacterium | reverse complement strand
CATCTCGTAATGCACTCAATGCAACTTTTGCCTTGAATTTTGCTGGGTAATTTTTGCGTGTTCTACTCATTTTAGATCCTCCTTGAGACCATCATTTGTAGCTTAACACACTGTCCGAATTATTGAGACCACCTCTGACATAGCCTAGAAAAAACATACCACCTAATAAAGACGTTGTTTATATGACCTAGAATAAAAATCATTCATCATGAACTTTGCTTTTTTAAGCATTTCCCTATCTCCAATAAGATTGTTTTTTTCCATTTCATCATTGGACAAGTCAAAAAGTTTCCACGACTGCCTTACAGGATTATGTATAAGCTTTAATTTTTTATCAGCAGAAAAAAGCATAAAGCACGGAGTGTATGTTCCAAAAGCAGTTTCATATGGTCTTGGATTTGTGCCATTTTTAAGCTTGGTCATTTTTGGAATGTCTTTTACCGCATCACCATACACCAAACACCCCAGTTCTTTGAAAAACATGGGTAAAGCTTGAGTAAGAGCAATCCTTCCCTTAATGAAACCGCCCTCTTGTTCTGGAATGCGAGCTGCTAAAAAAATACGTATATCTTCTTCATACAAAGAAAAACCATGAGACACCCAACCATGTTCAAAAAACTGTTCTCCATGGTCTCCGAAAACAAGAAATGCTGTGTTTTTATACTTACCACGCTTTTTTAATTCTTTAACAAGACGGGAAAATTGGCTTGAAAAGAAATTAACGTTGTTGTCGTAAAGGTCTCTGAAACCATCTCCATAATCTACTGCATTTGCTTTTTTCTCATAAATCTGATGGGTATCCATTATATGAGTAAAGCCGATAAAACGCTCTTTTGAATCAAGAGTATCTATCCCTTTTAGCAAAGCATCAAAAAGTTTGGAGGAAAAATGATTTTCTCCAATAACAAATTTTGTATGCTCACCATCAAAAAACTGCTTGAAAGAAGAAAAATAGGTCGTGTCTACATTATCCTCAGAAGACACAGGAGGTCTTGCTATTATAATTTTATGATTTCCTGTGTTACGAGCGAACATATCAATTAAATTTTCTGATGGAGAAAGTATTTCTTTTTTGTCTCCCTTGTAAAACCATCTTTTGCCCGCAAGAAAAGAAGGAACGGAAGAAATAGTTCCGTTAAATTCCGAGTGTGCATTCTCGAAAACATAAAAATCTTTAAGAATCTTGTCAAATTCAGGTGCAGTATTTCGGCTATAGCCTGTAAGTTTCGTTGCTTTATTTCTTAAAGCTTCAACAATAATAATGACAATATTAAAATCTTTGTTGCACTTTTCAAGAACAACCTTTTCCAACCTATTATCCATATTATTTATAGAAAGCATTTCATGCTCTGGAAACAGCGAAAACACTCCTGTATTAGCTGTAAGTGTGCGAATAGAAGCAACATAATGAATGCGACTTAACCTGTTGAAATCAACAAGAGCAGCATGAGCTGCAGGCATACGCAAGCTCAAACCAATAGAAGCCATTAAAAAACCACAAATAGCCACAAAACAAGTTGCTAGAATTTTGGTTATTTCTATAGGTGCAAAAGAACGGTTTTTATAAAGCAAAACTGTTGCACAACTTATAATCTGCCAGCCAACAAACAGCCTTGCTGAAGAAAAAACCTGAAGCCAATCGTAAAACGGATTTATAGAAAACGAGAAAAGAACCAGCAAAGACAACAAAGCTGCAAAAACAAAATCACGCAAGGATAACTTGCCCTTAACCATAACGATAAAAGACAAAGGAAGCCACGCTATAACAAACATCTGTATTATACAGAACATACTAAAAGCATCTTCCTTTAACTTAAAAGAAACGTGCTTTAACAGCCATATAGAAATAAAAAAGCAGAAAAAACCATAAGATATAATTAACTTGTACTGCAAATCAGCCAGCCCCAAGCGATATAAAATAGCCCAAAGACCTATCCATGAAGCCATCGCCATTATACTTACTGCCAACAAAACAAACACGGCAGTAACAATATAATTAGAAATCCATTTTCGGATTTTATGCATAAAAAACACAGCAAGCACTACAAAAAACGCAATAAATGCAGAAAAAACCATAGAAAGGCATGTCGCCTCTACAACTACACTAAACTGATTCCATGCAGTTAAAATATAATAGCCTTCAAACAATCCCAAAAAAGCATATATTGCAGAGATAATAGCTCCTGTCAGGCAATAGACAAGAATCAAGCTAAAGTCGATTCTTTCATATGTAACGGTGATTTTCTCATGACGTAAAGACTGCAAAAACATAAAGGAAAAGAACAGCCATGAACTAATAGAAAGCCCTGCCCCCATATTAAAGCCTGCGTAATTAGCTATAAGCATGCAAACAGCAAAACTTCCAAGACAAAGCACTGCAGTGCTTCGCTTGTTTGTTGCTACTTTGAATATAAACATACTCATAACAATCAGGATTATAACAATAGCAGTAAATATATTTTTACCTGCTATCATATCCAAAAGCCAGCCTGCTTCTTGTCTTGAAACAAAGTTCATTAGCGAGGAATTTGAAAGCCCATACAGTGCCTCAATTACCCATATAAGGCAAAATCCAACAAGAGCAATCAAGGAAAGGAGTCTTTTTATAACGCTGGATTTCATGTTTGTTTTATTAGCTTTGGCTGTTTTTCTTTGCAGTAGAAACAATCATATCGCCAAACTCACGGAGGAAAACAGAACCTTTAACAGTTCTTTGTATCAACACGCTGCGTCTGTCATTTTTATCTGATTTACGCTTTAACAACCCATGGTCGCTCAACCTGTCCAAAGCACGAGTAACGGCTGGTTTTGAAACATTTAATTCTTCTGCTAAGTCACGAACAGTATGAGGAGAACTAGTGAAATACACAGTCAACAACACCGCCATCTGACGAGCAGACAGGTCAGGAGCATCTTTGCGTACACTGTTTACAACAGCACCACGCCAGATATTCAAAGCTTCTAACGGTTCAAGAATAACGGTCATTTTTTAAAACTTCATTGCAATAACGTAACTATTTGTAACAGCAATAAAGCCGACTTAAAACAAAAAAATGAAAATCTTAGAAAAAATGGCGACCCAAACAAGGACAACACAATAAAGACTGTTGGAATATAGAGATTGAGCGGTGAAAGTTAGGGTTTTCTCTATGTTTTAATGTACCTACAAAAAATACTACTGTGCTTCATTGACTAAACAGTAAGTGTTTTTATAAAATGTATTTTATTCTGTTGCATATTTTTAAAGAAAGAAAATGATTGTGAGTAATTATTAAAGCCTACTTCTTAGCCTTCCATTCTCTCAGCTAATGTTTCCAAGATAATTCTATATAACTAACAACCTTGCTTTCATCATTTTTCAATACTTTGATAAAACCACTGCTTTCTGCAAACTTAACAACGCCTATGTCTAAATGAAACCACCCAATACCTCTAATCTTAAAAACAACGGGAATTATATGATTGTTTGTACATTGATAAATATTCATTAACATTTTATAAAATGCTAATTGACGTTCTGTAAAACAGCTTGAAGCTCTT
>DAOWDM010000064.1 GCA_030639035.1 Alphaproteobacteria bacterium | reverse complement strand
ATGTTTTATTACAGGCAGAACTCCGCCATCTAGCAACCCATCGCATGAAGCTTTGCCAAGTTTTGCAACTATTTCAGGATTATAGCCGAAAGAACGGTCTCCGATTATATCGTTTGCACCTTTGAACCTGACATCAAGCAAAGGCAAGCAGTCTACATTTATGCCAAGCTCTGCAAGCTCATAAGCAATAAGTCGTGAATTGATGCGGACAGCTTCAATTGCATCATTCGTATTTTTCATATTGCTGAAAACAGAAGCAGGAGGTGCTTTCCGCCAGCGAGGAGGCTGTAGACGCTGAACTCTGCAGCCTTCTTGATCAATAAGAATAGGAGCATTTTCTCTGCCGACAGTCTCTCTTAAAGACTCCACCAAGGAACGAACTTGCTTAGGATTATCTACATTTCTTGCAAACAAAATAAAACCAAGCGGATTATGTTTAGCAAAAAAACGGCGTTCCTCATCTGTCAGTACAACACCTGCACAGCCACAAATAAAGGATTTTGGTGTTGAGTTATTTGCGAACAATTATACACCCCTGATTACGTTTTTTTAATGCACTGCAAAGTTCCATAGCTTTGCCTCTGCTAGGAAATTCGCCAATTCTGAGTCGGTAGTAAATTCCCTTTGCACCCAAATCTACACGAACAACATTGTAAGGCTGTTTTTTCAATAGATTGGGGAATTTTGCTTTTGTTTTTTTCCATGCATTTTCCACAGCCTTGCTGTTTCTTAATGCTACAATCTGAACCTGCCATGTTTCTTCTTGTTTTACAGGTTGAGTCTTTTTTACAGCTTTTTTTACAGGCTGCACCTTTTTTTCAACTGCTTCTTCAGGAACAGTTTTTTTAACAACCTTAACTGGTTTTGAGACAGGCTTTGGCTCGTCTTTTTTTACTCTAGCAATCGCTTCTGGTTCTGTTACTTTGACAACCTTAGCGGGTTCGTCTTTAGTAACGTCTACGGATTCAGGAGTAAGAATAGACTCAGCAACGTCGGCCTTTATTTCATCATAATTTTCTACAGGTTCATCTGAAACAGATGGTTGTTTAGGACGTTCTGGTACAGGAAGAAGTCTTTCGACTTTCTCATCACTTTTTACAGAACTCATGCGTCTGTAAACAAGCTTATCCCTGTTTGGAATTTCCATTCCGCCTGGATCAGACGGGCGTACTTTTACTTGTTTTGCATCTCTTTTTATCAATGGAATTTCAGAAGTTTTATCACTGCTGAACATTTTAGGGTCAACAATATCCCAAGCAACAACAGCAGTTATGACAATTCCTATGAGGACACCAAGCCATATTGCTGTAGCAGTACTACTTGAAGTTTTCTTTTCTTCCTCTATATCGTCATCAAACGGATCAACGGAAATGCTATCCCGAAACTCATTGAAAAATTCTTTATCTGCGTTGATTTCTTCTTCGGAAGTCATATTTACATCTCCTCAACTGGTTCTACGCCGAATATATTTAATCCCGATGCAATAACTATAGCAACAGATTTCAGAAGTGCAACTCGTGCCATTGAAAGTTCAGGTTCTTCCTCGATAAGAAATCTTAAACTTGTGTTGTCTTTTCCTTTATTCCACAAGCTATGGAAGCCTGCTGCCAAGTCATGCAAACAATATGCGATGCGATGCGGTTCATGGGCTTTGGCTGCAATTTCCACTTCTCTTGACCAGCCAGCCATCATTTTAATCAATGCAAGTTCAGCAGAATCAGTTAAGCACTCAACTTTTGTTTTAGCAAGGCTTGAGGAAGAAAAGTCCTCATTTGGAAAAAGTTCCTCAGCTTTACGCAGTACAGAGCAAATCCTTGCATGAGCATACTGCACGTAAAACACAGGATTTTCACGAGACTGCTCCATAACTTTAGTCAAATCAAAATCAAGCTGAGCATCATTTTTGCGAGTAAGCATTATAAAACGCATGACATCTTTGCCGACTTTTTCAACAACGCTTCGTACAGTAATAAAACTGCCTGAACGTTTTGACATTTTCACAGGCTCGCCGTTATCCATAAGGTTGACCATTTGGCAAAGCTT
>DAOWDM010000126.1 GCA_030639035.1 Alphaproteobacteria bacterium | reverse complement strand
AATGCAAATCTTGAAAGGGCAGACCTTGAAGGAGTTAACCTTAGATTTGCGAATCTTAGAGGAGCGAACCTTGCAGGAGCAGATCTTAGAAACACAGACCTTAAAATGATTAATCTTGACCGTGCCAACCTTGAAAAAGCCAATCTTGTTGGTGCTAACCTTGAAGAAGCCGAACTTTTTGAAGTAAACTTTACAGGTGCTGACCTTACAGGAGCAGATCTTAAAAAAGCAGATCTTAGAATAGCCAACCTTACTAGTGCTAACCTTAAAAACGCCAATCTCGAAAATGCAAAACTAAACGGTGCTGAAATAGGTGATACTGATCTTACAAATACAACATTTTCAAGTGAGGAAATATCTGAAGTTTGTATCAAAAAATCTAAAGAAGGAAAAAAATCTGCTAAAAAAGCTGAAAAAGCAGCCAATGATGCAAAAATCGCAAATGCTCAAGCTATGATTAAAGCCGCTATGGCTAACAAGCAGAAATAACAGGAAAAAACTCTATGGGATTGTTTAATAAGACTTATGAAATAAAAGATATTGATGGAAAAGTTCTTTTCAAATCAAAAAACGTGAAAAGCCTTAAAGAATGTGTAGAGTTGGCTGTTAAGAAAGGCATAAGTCTTGAAAAAGCAACACTTGGAGGGGCAGACCTTAAAGGAGTTAACCTTAGAGGAGCGAATCTTAGAGAAGCGGAGCTTAGAAGAGCTGACCTTACAGGAGCAGATCTTACAGGAGCAGACCTTACAGGAGCATATCTTTTTAAAGCAAACCTTACAGAAGCAGACCTTACAGGAGCAGATCTTAAAAAAGCATCGATGTATGAAGCAAACCTTACAGGAGCAAACCTTACAGGAGCAGATCTTAAAAAAGCATCGATGTATGAAGCAAACCTTACAGGAGCAAACCTTACAGGAGCAGATCTTACAGGAGCATTTATGTCTGAAGCAAACCTTACAGGAGCTAATCTTGAGGGAGCCAATCTTGAGAGAGCAGACCTTACATTGGCAAGGCTTGAACAAGCTAACCTTAAAAACACCTGTTTTGTAAAAGCTTATCTCGAAGATACATCGTTCTATAATGCAAAAATGCCTAATGCGGATTTTACAGATGCAATGTTTTCAAGTTATGAAAGTAAACAAGATTGTCTCTACGAATCTAAAGAAGGAAAAGATATTGCTAAAAAAGAGGCTGATGTTGCCAAAATCGCAAACGCTCAAGCTATGATTAAAGCCGCTGCTATAAAAAGCAAGCAGAAATAACAGGAAAAAACTCTATGACATTATTTAAAACTTACGAAATAAAAGATGTTAATGGAAACGTTCTTTTTGAAGCAGAAGCAAAAAGTCTTAAGGAATGCGTTGAGCTTGCTGTTAAAGAAAAAATCAACCTTGAAAAAGCTGATTTTAAAGGTGCGTATCTTAAAAATGCTAATTTTAAGGAAGTTAATCTTGAAGGTGCTAATTTCAAAGGTGCAAGCCTTAATAAGACTGACTTTACAGGAGCTAACCTTAAAAAAGTCAATCTTAACAACACAAACCTTAAAGAGGCTAATTTTAGAAAAGCTGATCTTAGAAAAGCTATACTTGATGGAGCTAACCTTGAAAATGCGAATCTTGAATATTCAAACATCGAAGAAGCAAGCTTTATAGACGCCAATTTTAAAAGAACAGTTATCAATGGTGCAGAAATGGGCGGAGCAATCTTTAAAAACACAAGCTTTTCAAGTGCCGAAATCAACCAAAAATGCACCTTCAAAGCTAAAGACGGAAAAAATGCTGTATTAATTAAAAACGCTCAAGCTATGATTAAAGCTGCAGCTATGAAAAACAAGCAGAAATAACGGGAGAAAATACAATGTCATTATTTGATGAAACTTACAAAATAAAAGATATTCATGGAAAAGTTCTTTTCGAAGCAAAAGCTAAAAGCTTTAAAGAGTGTGTTGAGCTTGGCGTTAAAGAAGGTAAAAGCTTTGAAAACGCTGAGTTTTCAAAAAAAAACCTTGAGGGTGTAAATTTTAAAAACGCCAACCTTAAAGATGCATTATTTTGGCTAGCTAATCTTAAAAAGGCTGATTTTGAAGGAGCGAATCTTGAAAATTCAACTTTAAGAAAAGCGGATCTTGAAGGGGCAAATCTTGAAAGAGCCAATCTAAAAGGAGCACGTATTCTAAATGCAAATCTTACAAGAACTAACCTAAAATATAGCAATCTTGAAAGAGCAGTCCTTAACACAAGTAATATTTGCCATGCAAATCTTGAAGGAGCGAATCTTGAAAAAGCTAACCTTAAAGAAACAGACCTTGAAGGAGCTAATATTAAATATGCAAATCTTAAAGGAGCTAACATTAAAGGTGCGATTTTAGATGATGTAAAAATGGACGGAGCAGATTTCACTGATGCGAAATTTTCAACCGAAGAAATAGCCAAAAATTGCATACTAAAATCTAAAAAAGTTGCCGATGATGAAAAAATTAAAAACGCCCAAGCTATGATTAAAGCCGCTATGACTAAGCAGAAATAACAGGAGATAACGATATGGGATTATTTGGTAAAACTTACGAAATAAAAAATTTAGATGGAAAAGTTATTTTCAAATCAGATGAAGTAAAAAGCTTTAAAGAATGTGTTGAGCTTGCGGTTAAAAATGGCAAAAGCCTTAATAATGCTGATTTTAAAGGAGCTGATCTTAAAGGAGTTAACTTTGAAGGAGCTTGCCTTAAATATGCTGACTTTGAAAAAGCTAACCTTAAAGAAGCTAATTTTACAAAAGCTAAACTTACAAAAGCTAATTTAAAAAAGACTAATCTTGAAAACACCTGTTTTGTAGAAGCTAGTCTCAAACGTACATTGTTTTATAATGCAAAAATGCCTAGTGCGGATTTTACAGATGCCGAATTTTCAAGCCAAGAACTTGCGTGTTGTTATGCTCGCAAGTCAAAAGAAGATCAAAAAGTTGCTAAAAAAGCCTCTGATAATAAAAAAATCGCAAACGCTCAAGCTATGATTAAAGCCGCTATGACTAAGCAGAAATAACAGGAGATAACGCTATGGGATTATTTGATAGAACTTATAAAATAAAAGATACTGATGGAAAAACTCTTTTTAAATCAAATAAGGTAGAAAGCCTTAAAGAATGCGTTGAACTTGCTGTTAAAAAAGGAACCAACCTTGTAGGAGCTAACCTTCAAGGAGCAGACCTTAAAGGAGCTAACCTTGAAAGAGCTTACTTTTGGGAAGCCAATCTTAAAGAAGCGAACTTTGAAAATGCGAATCTTAACAATGCAATTCTTACGGCAACAAATCTTACTGAAGCAAACCTTGAAGGAGCTAACCTTGAAAAGGCGTCCGTTAGAAATGCAAATTTCACTAGAGCAAACCTTGATAGAGCAAATCTTGCAGAAGCAGACGTTATAGGAAGTAATTTCGATAATACAAAAATGAACGGTACAGACTTTACAGATGCAATATTTTTAAATGATGAAATTAAAAACGATTGTCTACAAAAAACTGTAGAAGGCAAAAAAGCAGCCGATGATGCAAAAATCGCAAACGCTCAAGCTATGATTAAAGCCGCTATGACTAAGCAGAAATAACAGGAGATAACGCTATGGGATTATTTGGTAAAACTTACGAAATAAAAGACATTGATGGAAATATTCTTTTCAAATCAAATAAAGTAAAAAGCATTAAAGAATGTGCTGAGCTTGCTGTTAAAAAAAAAGTTAGCCTTGCAAGAGCAAACCTTTGCATGGCAAACCTTAAAGGAGCAAACCTTAAAGGAGCTAATTTTGAAGGAGCAAAGTTTTGGAGTGAGAATCTTGAAAATGCGAACCTTGAGAGAGCTAACTTAAAAAAAGCCGACTTTTGGAACTCTAACTTAAAAAAAGCTAGCCTTGCAGGTGCTAACTTTGAAAAAGCAAACTTTACAGAAGCAAATCTTAAAGAAGCTAATTTAGATAATGCAAAAATGAGAGAAGCTGACTTTGCTGATACAGTTTTTTCAAGCGATGAAATTAAACAAGATTGCCTGCGAAAATCTCAAGAAGGAAAAGAAGCTGATAAAAAAACCACAGATTCTGAAAAAATTAAAAACGCTCAAGCTATGATTAAAGCTGCTGCTATGAAAAACAAGCAGAAATAACAGGAAAAAAACGCTATGGGATTGTTTGATAAAACTTTCAAAATAAAAGACATTGATGGAAACATTCTTTTCAAATCAAATAAAGTTAGCAGTCTTAAAGAATGTGCTGAGCTTGCTGTTAAAGAAAAAGTAAGCCTTAAAAAAGCTGATTTCATAGGAAAAAACATTGGTGGAATATTTGTTAAAGAGGTTAATTTAAAAGGAGCAAACCTTAAAGGGGGAGACTTTGAAGGAGCTAATTTTTGGCTAGCAAACCTTGAAGGAGCGAACCTTGAAGGAGCGAACCTTGAAGGAGCAAGTCTTGAAGTGGCAGAACTCAAAGGGGCAAGCCTTAAAAAAGCTAATCTTGAAGGAGCTGATCTTTCTAATGCGAAATTAAAAAGAACTAACTTTATTAAATCAAACCTTAAAAATGCTAACCTTAAATTTGCGGGATTTGAAGGAGCTAACCTTGAAGAAGCTAACTTTAGAAATGCAAATCTTGAATATATCGTTTTAGAAAACACAAAAATGGCTGGAGCTGATTTTACAAATGCAAGGTTTTCAAATCCTGAAACTAAGCAAGATTGTCTACGGAAATCTAAAGAAGAAAAAGAAGCTGCTGATAAAGCAACTAAAAAAGCATCTGACAATAAAAAAATAGCAAATGCTCAAGATAAAATTAAAGCTGCAATGCTTGGTAAAAAACAGAGATAACAATTATTAAAACAAGCAATAGACAAAACGACTAAAATGCGTTACTCTCATTCATAAGTTATTAAAACAGGAAAAAACGCTATGACATTATTTGATAAGACTTACGAAATAAAAGACATTCATGGCAAAATTCTTTTTGAAGCAAAGACAAAAAGCCTTAAAGAATGCGTTGAGCTTGCGGTTAAAGAAAAGATTAGCTTTATTAGGGCAGATTTTGAAGATGCCAATCTTAAAGGGATTGATTTTAAAGGAATAACTATTGAAAGGGGTAATTTTAAAAACACTGACCTTGAAGGAGCTAATTTAAAAGGTGTCAACCTTGAGTATGCCAATTTTGATGGGGCTAATCTTAAAAGTGTTAACCTAGAAGAATCCAACTTCAATCATGCCGAACTAAAACAAACAAACTTTAATGATGCTAATCTTAAAGAAGCTAATTTTGAATATGCTAAATTTAATGAAGCTAATTTTCAAAAAGCTAATCTTGAAGAAGTTGATTTCAATCATGCTGAACTAAAACAAGCAAACTTTAATGATGCGAATCTTAAAGTAGCTAACTTTAAAAGAACAAACGTTAAAGAAAGTACTTTTGAAAGAGCAGATCTTAAAGAAAGCTGCTTTGAACACGCCGAATTCAAAGATGTAAATCTTAAAGAAGCTAACCTTGATGGAACTAACTTTTCAAAAGCTGATCTTTCAAGTGCTAACCTTAAAGAAACAAAAATGAGTAACGTCAACTTTACTGATGCCAAATTTTCAAGTGATAAAATAAAGCAAGATTGTCTCCGCAAATCGAAAGAAGGAATAATTGCAGCTGAAAAAGCCGCTAAAAAAGTCACCGATGCCGAAAAAATCGCAAACGCTCAAGCTATGATTAAAGCTGCTATGACTAACAAGCAGAAATAACAGGAAAAAACTCTATGGCATTATTTGATAAGACTTACAAAATAAAAGACATTGAAGGAAAAGTTCTTTTCAAATCAAATAAAGTGAAAGACATTAGAGGGTGTCTTGAACTAGCTGTTAAAGAAAAGGTTAACCTTAAAGGTGCTAATCTTGAAGGAGCTGACCTTGAAAAAGCTAACCTTGAAGGAGCTGACCTTAGAGGAGGATTATACTGTATGAATGCGAATCTTGCAGGAGCTAACCTTGAAGGAGCTGACCTTAGAGGAGCATACTGTATGAATGCGAATCTTGAAGGAGCAAACCTTAAAAATACAAATTTTAATACTACAATTATTAAAACCAATTTAAAAGAAGCCAATTTAAAAGGAGCTAATCTTGAAGGAGCTAATCTTGAAGAAGTATACCTTGAAGGAGCTGACCTTAAAAGAGCTGACCTTAAAGGAGCTAATCTTATAAACATTAACCTTGATAATGTAAAAATGGAAGGTGCCGATTTTACAGGAGCAACATTTTCAAGTGATGAAATCAAAAACAACTGTATCCGTAGATCTAAAGAAGGAAAAGATGCTACTGATAAAGTAGCTAAAAAAGAATACGATGATAAATTAATAAAAGATGCTCAAGATAAAATTAAAGCTGCAATGCTTGGTAAAAATCAGAGATAGCCTGCTAAAAAGCCTGTCAGAGTCTAAAGGGTTATGAACTAGAACATGTAACTTGACAAAATCCCCAAAAACTTACTTTGGTGATTATAAGGAGCGTTAAATAATGTCAGAATATAAAGATCTTGTTTTAACTGAAAAACAAAAAGAAGCTGTTCAGCAGGTTATTTTTAAAGAAAAATTTGCAGGTCTTGAACCACAAGAAACTCCTGTTGTTCTTGCATTTGGTGGAGCTCCTGGTTCTGGTAAAACGACCATGAGACGATTCGTAAGAAAGCAAGAAGGTCGTAGTGGTGTCAAATTTTTTGAAAGTGATTATGACGAGTTCAAGGTATACCACCCTCATCTAAAAGAATTTATACGGCGTGATGATATGCAGGCGGCTCATAATGGTTCTGAAGAGATAAGTAAATGGCGAGATACTACAGTCGATAAGGCTTCTGAAAACAAATATAATATCTTATTTGACGGTTCAATGGACGACCCAGAAGGAACTGTTGAAAGAATGAAAACATTCAAACAAGCTGGATATAAAGTTGAAGTTAATCTTCTTGCGGTTTCACCAATGACAACATGGCAGAGCTGTGTTGAACGGTATGAAAATGTAAAAGAACTCAGAAACAAATATCCAGATGAAAAAGACAAATATCTTCCTAGATGGATAAAGAAGGATTTTCACGATCACTTAACGACTCAACAGTCAAAAATTTTGGACGCACTTGAAAAAGAAGGAGTCGTTGACCGCATCACAATTTGGAACAGAGGATTGGAAAAACCAGTTTTTGATAAACAGTTTTCTGAACCAAATCCAAACCCTGAATCAGGAAAAGCTTTTGAAAAGGAAGTTGGTCGTAAATGGACATCAGCAGAAAAAAGAAAACATATGGAAACATGGGGCAAAATATCCCAGAAAATAGAAAAACGCAATGCACCTGAGGGTGTAAAAAATGCTGCAAAAATGTGTAAAAGAAACGCTTTTAGAGCAATTGCTACTGGAAAGTATAATACAATTCTAAAGGATAGTAGCCAACACTTTGTTGAACTCAAAACAACTGCTGTCAAAAAAGAAGACACTGTAACAGTTACAAACTTACAACAAAGAATTAAAACTGCTATGAGTAATAAACAGAGATAACAATTATTAAAACAAGCAATAGACAAAACGACTAAAACGCGTTGCTCTTATTCATAAGTTATTAAAACAGGAAAAAACGTTATGGGATTGTTTGATAAAACTTACGAAATAAAAGACATTCACGGAAAAATTCTTTTTGAATCAAATAAAGTAAGAAGCATTAAAGAATGTGTTGAACTTGCTGTTAAAGAAAGCACTAACCTTGAAGAAGCAAGCCTTGAAGGGGTAGATCTTGAAAATGCTAATCTTAAAGGAGCAAACTTTTGGAGAGCAAACCTTGAAGGAGCTAACCTTAAAAAAGCTTGCCTTGAAGACGCTATTTTAAGAGGTGCTGTAGTTGGTGGAGCAGACTTTACAGATGCAGATTTTACAAGCCATGAAATGAGACAAGATTTAGTCAGCAAATCTCAAAAACATACAGAAGCCACTAAAAAAGCAGAAGATGCTGCAAAGATTAAAGACGCTCAAGATAAAATTAGAGATGCTATGATTGGTAAAAAACAGAGATAACAATTATTAAAAAAGTAATAGACAAAACGACCAAAATGCGTTACTCTCATTTATAAGTTATTAAAACAGGAGAAAATACTATGACATTATTTGGAAAAACTTATAAAATAAAAAATATTGAAGGAAATGTTATTTTTAAGGCAAAAGCAGGTAGTCTTAAAAAATGTGTTGAGTTGGCTGTTAAAGAGAAAGTTAGCCTTTATAGAGCAAATCTTAAAGGAGCGGACCTTAAAGGAGCTAACCTTGAAGGAGCAAATATTTGTCATGCTGACCTTGAAGGAGCAAACCTTGAGGGAGCAAATCTTAATAAAGCGAGCCTGAACTTTTCAAATCTTGACAAAGCGAATCTTCAAGAAACCAGATTTGAAGAAGCTGATCTTAGCGGTGCGGACCGAAAAGGCGCAAAAATGAGTGGAGCTGATTTTACATCTGCACTTTTTTCGAGTAAAGAAATTAAACGTTATGCTATCCGTAGTTCTCAAGAACCTGATACTGCAAAAATCATAGATGCTCAAGCTGAGATTATGGTTGCGATGCTTGATAAAAAACAGAGATAAACCTTTCTCTTTTCCATAAATACAGGTAAGTTTTTACCTATTATGAATATGAAAAAGACAGTCTACACTATAAATCCAGCACGTCATTTTGCGGAAGCTTTGGCAGCAAGGCTTCTTGACAGGACTGTCGAAAATCCTTTGGCTTTGACTGATGTTACGATATTGCTTCCAACTCGGCGGGCTTGTCGTACTTTGCAGGAAACTTTTATACGGCTTGCAAAAGGACGGTCTTTGCTACTTCCTCGCATGACTCCGATTGGGGATATTGATGAGCATGAATTGATGTTTGGAGATTCTTCTGGTGCTGGATTAAATATTCCTCCTGCAATCTCATCTTTACGCCGTCAACTTATCTTAACTCGTCTTATTTTATCAAAACAGCCAGATGAATTAAAGATAGACCAAGCTGCTCGCCTTGCGGAAGCTCTTAGTCTTTTTCTTGACCAGACTCAAACGCAAAAACTATCTTTTGAAGCATTAAAAGAACTCGCTCCAGAACAATATGCAAAACACTGGAAAGAAACCTTAGAATTTTTAAAGCTTATCACCGAACACTGGCCTAAAATCTTAAAAGATGAGGGGAAAATAGACCCTGCGGAAAGACGTGTTCTATTGCTTACGGCTCAAGCTGATGAGTGGAAAAACAGCCCCCCGAATAGAGAAATAATCGTTGCAGGTTCAACGGGCAGTCTTCCTGCTTCTGCTGAGTTGCTGAATGTTGTTGCAGGATTGCCTAAAGGAATGGTTGTTCTTCCAGGGCTTGACTGTCATATGGATAAGAAAAGCTGGGAGCTTATAGAAGAATCTCACCCTCAATACGGCATGAAAAAACTGCTTGAACATTTTGGTGTAGATAGGAAAGACGTTCTTGAATGGGAAGAAACTGAATACAATCAAAAACAAGCCTACCCTGACAGGGTAAGGCTGATTTCAGAGGTTATGCGTCCAGCGGATTCTACAGATGACTGGCGTAATATATCTAAATTTAATGCGAAAACTCTTGATGGTGTTAGCAGGCTTAACTGCACAAATCAGCGAGAAGAAGCTCTTTCCATAGCATTGCTTTTGCGTGAAGCTTTGGAAGTATCAAACCGCACCGCTGCCCTTGTTACACCTGATAGAAATTTAGCTAGACGTGTTTCAGTCGAGCTTGAACGCTGGGATATAAAGCTTAATGATTCCGCAGGAGTGCCTTTGAGCCAAACTCCAGCAGGAATATTTTTAAGACTTACGGCTGAAATGGTTGTTAGTGAGTTTGCTCCGCTTTCTGTGCTTTCAGCGTTAAAACACCCGCTAGCTGCTTGCGGAATGAATGTTGCTGAGTTCAGACCTCTTGTGCGTAAACTTGAAACAATGATTCTAAGGGGGATACGTCCTGCTTCAGGAATTGACGGCTTAAAAACAGCCGTTGAGTCATTGGAAAAAGAATCTCCTTTCAAGCAAAAAATTCTAGCTTGGCTTGATGTATTTGAAAAACAGGCAAAACCGTTTGTAAAACTAATGGAAAGTAAAAAACCAATCCAATTGAAAAAAATACTTTACGAGCATATGCTGTTTGCAGAAACCATTGCTGCGAACGATGAAAAAACAGGAGCGGAAAGGCTTTGGTTTGGAAGCGATGGAAACGAAGCTGCCGAATTTGCTGCCGATATAGATGAAGCTGCAGACGTAATAAGCGACATTGACGGAGCTTCATATCCCAGACTTTTCCATATTTTAATGAAGCAAAGAACAGTCCGCCCCGCCTTTGGTTCTCACCCTAGACTTGCTGTGCTAGGTCCTATGGAAGCACGTTTACAAAGACCTGATTTATTGATTTTAGGAGGGCTGAACGAAGGTTCTTGGCCGTCAGATTCAAGCATTGACCCTTGGTTAAGCCGTCAAATGCGTGCCGAGTTTGGTTTGCCCTCGCAAGACCTGCATACTGGGCTTTCAGCCCATGATTTTGCACAGGCTTTTTGTGCTCCGAATGTTGTTTTAAGCAGGTCAAAAAAGGTTGGCGGAACTCCGACAGTCCCTTCAAGATGGCTGTTAAGGCTTGATGCGGTAATGAAAGCTGTAGGGCTTGAGATTAAAGAACTTGATGCAGTTCAATGGCTTTTATGGGCTCAGGCAGTTGATTCTGCTGATAAAGTTACGCCTGTAAAGCCTCCTGCTCCACGCCCTCCAGTAGCTGACAGACCTAAAAAATTATCCGTTACTCAGATTGAAACTTTAATGAGAGACCCATATGCAATTTATGCAAAGCATATCTTGAAATTAAAGGCTCTTAATCCGATTGATGCGGATTTAAGTATGGCTGATTATGGAAACGTTGTTCACAAAGTTTTAGAGGAATTTACTGGCAAATATCCTAAAACTTTCCCATCAGATGCAGTTGAAGAGCTAATCAAAATGGGGGAAGAAAGATTTTTATCCAGCAGTCTTCCGCCTGCTGTTGCTGTTTTCTGGCTTCCAAGATTCCAAAGAGTCGCAGAATGGTTTGTAGAAAAAGAAAATGAACGCAGAAACAACATTTTACAAAGCTCTAATGAGGTAGAAGGTCGATTAAAAATCGGTTCTGATTTTGAAATTTTTGCCCGAGCAGACAGAGTTGACATCTTAAAAGACGGCACAATCGGAATAATTGATTACAAAACTGGAACTGTTCCAAGTGCGAAAGAAATTGCCGCAGGCTATGCTCCGCAATTACCTTTAGAAGCCTTAATTGCAAAACACGGAGGCTTTGAAAACATACCAGAACATGAAGTTTCAGAACTGCTTTTCTGGCGTTTAAAAGGAGACGGAGAAGGTTGCAGTGAAGTATCTGCAATAGGCAAAAAAGACACTATAGAAAGACTGCTAGAAGAAACTTTAGAAGGCATAAAAGCTCTAACTTCAGCTTTCAACAACGAAGAAACACCATACGAAGCCCAGCCTTTCCCTAGCAAAGCCCCAAAATACTCCGACTACCTCCACCTAGAAAGAGTAAAAGAATGGTCATCAACTGAAAGCGGTGATGAGTGATGAAAAATCTACATGACACACCAGCTAAACGGCAACGTAAAGCGGCTAATCCTGAGAAATCGGTTTGGGTGGCGGCTTCGGCTGGGACTGGGAAGACTAAGGTTTTAACTGATAGAGTTTTGAATCTGCTGCTTTCTGGCACTCCTCCCGAGAGGATTTTGTGCCTGACTTTTACCAAAGCTGCGGCGGCTGAAATGTCTAACCGTATCGCTAAAAACTTGAGAAACTGGGCTGTTGCAGATGATGAAAATTTAGAAAAAATGCTAGTGGAGCTTTTAGGTTCTATTGATGAAGACAGGGGAAAATTATTTGCAAAGGCTCGCAGGTTATTTGCACGGATTCTTGATGCTTCTGGTGGAATCAGGATTCAGACTATTCACAGTTTTTGCCAAACTCTGCTGAAAAAGTTTCCTATAGAAGCAAATATTGCACCTCATTTTGAAATTATGGACGATAGAGATACTGTCGAGGCTATGGAAACTGCCAGAGACAAAGTGTTTTCTCGTATAAATGACGATATTCTTAACGATGCGATTCAAGATGTTACTGGAAAAGTGCATGAAACTCTTTTCCCAGCTCTTATAGCAGATTTATCTTCTGCAAGAGGTCGTATTAAGCGTATGCTTGCTAATTATGGCGATATAAACGGAATTATTGCCGCTATATATGCGACTTTGGAGCTTGAACCTTCAGAAACTCCCGATAAAGTCATTGAAAAAGCCTGTAAAGACAGTTCTTTTAATGTTGAAGAGTTAAAAACAGCCTGTGAAATATGCTTAACAGGAAAAGAATCAGACATTAAAAGAGGGAAAAAACTTGCAGAATGGCTTTCATCTACTGAAAAAAGACAAGCTCTATTTGATGACTATAAATCTGCATTTCTTACCACAAAAAATGAAATCAGGGCAAAACTGCTTACAAAAGGCTTAGCGACAAAATATCCTGAAACTGAAAACGCTCTTTTGATTGAAGCGGAGCGTATTTTTCGCACCAATAATCGTATAAAAACCGCAACCGTTGCAGTTTCTTCTGCTTCTTTGATACGGCTTGGTGTTGCTCTTTTGGAGGAATATGAGAATTATAAAAAGTCTCATGCTTTAATGGATTACAGCGATCAGATTCTTACAGTTCGCAAATTGTTGGAAGAAAAAGACGATACAGCATGGGTGTTGTATAAACTTGACGGTGGAATCGACCATATTCTTGTAGATGAAGCTCAAGATACAAGCCCTGACCAGTGGGCAATTATCAAGGCTTTGACGGAAGAATTTTTTGCAGGGCAGGGGGTTAGTAATAAAAACCGCACAGTTTTTGCCGTTGGTGATAGAAAACAGTCTATATATTCATTTCAAGGTGCAAGCCCTGCCGCTTTTGAAGACATGCGAGCGTTATATGAAAAGCAAGTGCCAGAATCAGGTGCTAAATGGGATAAAATCGAGTTAAACACGTCTTTTCGTTCAACAAAAGCCGTTCTTGATGCCGTAAAGCTTGTTTTTGAACAGCCAGAATGTAGAGACGGTGTTTTATTACCTGAAGAAGATGGAACTCACCTTGCTTTTCGTGAAAAAGACGGCGGATTGGTAGAATTATGGTCTCCGATTGAATCAAAATCAACAGACGAGCAAGAACCGTGGAGTCCTCCAGTTGAAAGAGTTTTAGGTGATTCTCCACAAGCAAGAATGGCAAAAGTTCTAGCCGAGCGAATTCATAAAATGACTTCAGGTAGTGAAATTTTAGAGTCCAAAGGTCGTCCTATACAGCCAAGCGATATAATGGTTCTTGTCCGCAGACGAACTTCTTTTGTAGACGAGTTAGTGCGGAATTTGAAAAATTATAAAGTCAACGTTGCAGGAGTTGACCGCATGATTCTGCCTGAACAAATGGCAGTTATGGACTTAGTAGCGATGGGGAATTTTCTGCTTTTGCCAGAAGATGACTTAACTCTTGCATCAGTGTTGAAAAGTCCGCTTGTTGGACTGACGGAAGAAGAACTTTATGAATTAGCTCACAACCGCAAAAGCACTTTATGGAATGAGTTAAAAAAACATATCGGCAGTATGTGCCGTTTTGGAAAAGCTGCAGCTGATTTAAATGAACTGCTTTCAATGGCGGATATGGTGCGACCTCATGAACTTTATTCGCATATTTTGGGAAAGATGAGGGGGAAGTACAAGCTTCTATCAAGACTTGGAACGGAAGCAGAAGACCCGATAGATGAATTTATGACGCTGACTTTAAACTTTGAAAGAAGCCATATTCCGTCTTTACAAGGTTTTTTGCATTGGTTTGAAAGCGGCAAAGTTGAAATTAAACGAGATATGGAGCAGACAGAGCATAACTCCGTTAGAATAATGACCGTTCACGGCTCAAAAGGGCTTCAAGCTCCGATTATATTTCTACCCGATACTTTGCAAACGCCACCAGAAAAAGCAAGGCTTTTATGGACTGGAAAAAGAAACGATAACGCTTCACTTATGTTATGGACTCCATCTGCAAAAGATGCTGATGATTTTTGCGAGGCTATTAAGGAAAAAAACAAACTAGCGACTGAAAGGGAATACAGACGGCTTTTATATGTAGCAATGACTAGAGCTGAAGACAGGCTTTATATATGTGGCTGGAATACTAAAAAAACTGCACCTGAAAACTGTTGGTATAATCTGATAAAATCAGCTTTAGAACCTGTTGCAGATAAAGAAAACGATGAGTTTCTTGAAAGCCTTGAAGACGTTTCATCGCATGAGGTTTTGCGTATAAAATGCCCTCAAGCTATAACGTCTAAAGAAGAATTAAAGTTTGATAAAATGCCAGACTTTCCTTTGCCTGACTGGATTAACAGCCCTCCTGAAGATGAGCCTGTGAATTTAAAGCCTATTGCTCCGTCAAAGCTTGGAGAAGATGAAACAGCTACTTTTTCACCTCTTGGAAAAACAGGAAGTAAACGCTATCAACGTGGTAGACTTATTCATCGTATGCTGCAAAGCTTGCCTGATATTGCTATAGAAAATCGCAGGAAAACTGCTGAACACTTTATAGAAAAAGCCGCACAGGATATTGAGCCTGAACAGCGAAAAGAAATTTTAGATGAGACTTTCAAAGTGCTTGAGCATAAAGAATTTGCTCCACTGTTTGCAGATGGCTCAAAAGCTGAAGTATGCTTATCTGGAATGATAGGGAATCGAGTGATTTCAGGACAAGTAGACAGGCTAGTCACAACAGATGATTCTGTTTTAATAGTAGACTATAAAACTAACCGCCCACCACCAAAACAGCTTGAAAAAGTTCCTGAAGTGTATTTGCGTCAAATGGCAGTTTATAGAACGGCTGTTTCTAATCTTTACCCAGATAAAATTATTTCCTGCATACTCTTATGGACAGACGCTCCTTTTATAATGCGGCTTCCTGATGAAATGCTTGATGCAGCTATTGAAAATATAAGAAGCGACGCTGCAATCTAAATAGTAAAAGATATTAACGTCGCCTCTCAAAATGATAGTAATTCTAATAGCGGTAGTGTTCTGGTTTGTAAGGTCCGTCTACTGTAACGCCTATATATTCGGCCTGTTCTTTTGACATTTTTGTTAGTTTTACGCCAAGTTTATCAATGTGAAGTCTTGCGACTTTTTCATCAAGAGTTTTTGGCAGAACATAAACTTCTCTGTCGTATTTCTCAGAATTATTCCATAACTCTATTTGAGCAAGCACCTGATTTGAGAAAGATGCACTCATAACAAAACTTGGGTGACCTGTAGCACAGCCTAGATTTACCAAACGACCTTCGGCTAGAACAATCAAGCGTTTGCCGTCTGGAAACTCAACTTCATCTACTTGTGGCTTAACGTTGTGCCATTTGTATTTACGCAGAGCTGCAATCTGAATTTCACTGTCGAAATGACCGATATTGCAGACAATAGCTCTGTCTTTCATTGCTTCCATGTGGTCAATGTTAATGACTTCAAGGTTTCCTGTAGCTGTTACAAAAATATCTGCTATTGGAGCAGCATCTTCCATAGTTGTAACTTCATAGCCTTCCATAGCAGCCTGTAAAGCACAAATAGGGTCGATTTCAGTTACAAGAACTCTTGCACCTTGACTGCGTAAAGAGGCAGCAGAACCTTTGCCTACATCGCCAAAACCGCAAACAAGACATATCTTGCCTGCAACCATTACATCAGTTGCACGCTTGATGCCGTCAACAAGACTTTCACGACAGCCATAAAGGTTGTCAAATTTTGATTTAGTAACGGAGTCATTAACGTTAAAAGCAGGAACTTTCAAAGTGCCTTTTTTAGCCATTTCATAAAGACGGTGAACGCCTGTAGTTGTTTCTTCTGAAAGACCTTTAACGTCCTTCATAAGTTCTGGGTATTCTTCATGCATTAAAAGAGTAAGGTCTCCGCCGTCATCAAGAATCATGTTAGGATTCCAGCCGTCAGTGCCTTCGACAGTTTGCTTAATGCACCACCAGAATTCTTCTTCTGTCTCGCCTTTCCATGCGAAAACAGGAATTTCCATTGTAGCAATAGCAGCAGCTGCTTGGTCTTGAGTTGAGAAAATGTTGCATGAGCTCCAGCGGATTTCTGCACCAAGAACAACTAAAGTTTCAATCAGCACTGCTGTTTGAATTGTCATGTGTAGACAGCCTGCAATTCTTGCACCTTTAAGAGGTTTTGAATCTCCATATTCTTTACGCAGAGCCATTAACCCTGGCATTTCTGTTTCTGCGATGTCCATTTCTTTTCTTCCCCATTCTGCAAGGGAAATATCGGCAACTTTATAATCTGAAAAACTCATTTTCTCTCCTAAATAAAACATTGTTAAATATTAAAATTTTGTTGTAGATGCTTTTTCAAAATCATCAATTATTTGATAAATTTTCTTTGAATCGCACTGATTCATTACATTACGAGCTAAAACAACAGAATCACGTAAACTAATCTGGCGAAGTCGTTTTTTTACCCATGGGATACTGGAAGCTGGCATTGACAATTCTCGCACGCCAAGACCAACAAGCAATGCAGTCATACGTGGGTCAGCCGCCATTTCTCCGCATACACCTACAGGTATTCTGGCTTTGAAAGCGGCTTCTGTGGACAATTGCATAAGTTTTAGCACAGAAGGGTGCAAAGGATTATATAATCTCATAACTGTATTATCAGTGCGGTCAATAGCAAGCGTGTACTGTGTTAAATCATTCGTACCTATAGAAAAAAAGTCTGCATGCCATGCCATGTTGTCAGCTACAAGTGCTGCACTTGGGACTTCAATCATAACGCCTATAGGTGGTAAAGGGTCAGAAACGGCTATGTTTCTTTTTCTTAAGCTGCGTGCAATATCATCTCGGATTTTACGGACTTTCTGTAGTTCTTCGGTAGTGCTTATCATTGGAAGAAGAATTTTTACCTGCCCAAAAACACTAACTCGTAAAATAGCAGACATTTGATTTTCAATAAGTTCTTCGTGTTGAAGCCAGTACCTGATACCTCTTAATCCCAATGCTGGATTTGGACTTTTGCCTATACCAATTAAGCTGTCATTGACCATTTTATCATTGCCGATATCAAGCGTTCTAATGGTTACAGGTCGTCCTTCCATTCGTATTACTAAAGATTTTAATGCGTTAAACTGCTCTTCCTCATTCGGTGCATTTTTTCTGTTCATGAACATGAATTCGGTTCTTAAAAGACCAACGCCGTCAGCTCCAGATTCAATTAGTGCTTGAGTTTCAGAAGGAAGCTCTATATTTGCTTTTAATTTAACTAATGTACCGTCGGTAGTTATGGCAGGGACTTTTGAAAGTCTTTTTAAAGAGCGGGTTAGATTTAGATAGTTTGTTTTTAAAATACGGTGTTCTGATATTGTTTCTTCGGACGGCTGAATTATAATTTTTCCAGAGTTGCCGTTGATAATAACCATGTCGCCTGTTTTTGCTTTTTGGATAAGTCCTTCTGTACCAATTACAGTGGGCAATCCAAGAGAGCGGGCAAGAATTCCTATATGGCTTTGAGCTCCTCCTGAAACAGTTGCAAAACCAGCAATCTTTTTAGGGTCAAGAAAAAGAGTATCGGCAGGAGTTAGTTCGTTTGCTAGAATAATTGTATTTTTTGGCAAAGATGAAAACAGGGGGCGTTTTTTAATTGATAAATTGCGAACAAGTCTTTTTCCTACACCGCTTACATCTTCAATTCTAGCTGCAAGATAAGGGTCATCTATTGAAGCAAACGCTTCTACCATAACAGCTATTTCTTCTTGAACAGCCGCTTCTGCATTAATAAGCTCTTCTTTGATACGTGTTTCTATGCCACGCATAAAACGAGAGCTTTTTAACATTTGGTCATAAGCGTCAAATAAAAAACCAAGTTCTTCTCGTGCAGCCCCTGGGAAGTTTCTGGCTCTTTTTTGTAGATAGGCAATTTGTCGGCGTGTTTTTTTTGCAGCGACTAAAAAACGATCCAGTTCTTTTTTAATATCTTCAGAGGCAATATCATAACGGTCTACTGCTAAAAGATTGGTGTCATATACATAAGCAGTTCCGATAGCGATTCCGCCACCAACTCCGTAACCACTATAGGTTATATTGTCTTTTAGATTTTCATGTAAAAAAGAGTCGTTCATTTCCAATCTAACGATCCTCGTAAAATCCGTTGTTAACAAGCTCTGTAAGAGCTTTAAGAGTTTCTTTAGCTTGCTCGCCTATTGCCGTTATATTTATATAGCTACCCTTTGAAGCAGCTAGCATCATTAGTCCCATTATGGAGCGTCCGCATACTTTTTGCTCTCCTTTTTCAACAATAACAGAGGATTTGTATTTTTCTGTTTCTTTGACAAACATTGCAGCTGCTCTGGCATGCAATCCACGTTCGTTGACTATCTCAAGGCTACAGCTAAACATTTCATTGTTAGAGCTACTTAAGGCTTCTTCTTGCTGATAATCAAAACTGCAATTTTGTTCCATTGTTTTTGCCATTATTTTAGGTTTGAGTTAGGAGTCTTGAAGCTACGTTAATGTATTTTCTGCCAGCTTCTTGTGCTTTGGAAACGGCTTCTTCCAAAGATGCTGAGCCACGTACACTTGTCAATTTAATCAACATTGGAAGATTTATTCCTGCAAGAACTTCAACATTTACTTTATCCATAACGGAAATAGCAAGATTTGACGGCGTGCCACCAAACATATCAGTTAATAAAACAACACCTTTACCTTCATCAACGCCAGCAACGCTTTCTAGAATATCAGTACGTCTTTTTTCCATGTCATCATCAGGACCAATACATACAGTGGCTATATTTGCTTGAGAACCGACTACATGTTCTAGTGCGGCTACAAATTCTTCTGCTAATCTACCATGTGTGACAAGAACCATTCCTATCATATTATAAGTGCCTCATATTTTAATATTTAAAGTCTTAACTAATGTACTAGTACACCTAATTTTATAGTTTATGAAGTGTTTTCAGTGTTTGAAATGTCTTATTCCTGTAAAAACCATAGCAATATTGTGTTCATCGGCTATTTTTATTATTTCTTTATCTCTGATAGAGCCTCCTGTCTGGATAACGGCAGTTGCTCCAGCTTCAATGGCAACAAGCAATCCGTCAGCGAATGGGAAAAAAGCATCAGAGACAGCAACAGAACCTTTGGCTGCTTCTAAAGCTTTTGCTGCTGCAATTTTTGATGAATCTACTCTGCTAGTTTGTCCTGCTCCAATACCTACTGTGGCTTCGTTTTTTACATAAATTACAGAATTAGATTTAACGTGTTTAACAGTAGTAAAACCAAACAGCATGTCTTTGATTTCCTGTTCAGTCGGCTTTCTTTTTGTAACAAATTTCAAGTCTTCGAGTTTAATTTTGCAAACATCACGAGTTTGCAATAAAAAGCCATCAGCAAGCCCTTTTACAGATATGCTTTCTTCTGCAGGGTCAGGCATTTCTTTTGTTATCAGCAAACGGAGGTCTTTCTTTTGTTCAAAAATCTTGCGTGCTTCCTCGGAAACTTCTGGAGCAATAACAACCTCGGTAAAGGTTTTGATTATTTCGGTCGCTGTTTCTGTATCTAAAGGACGGTTTGTAGCTACAACTCCACCAAAAGCACTAACTGTATCGCATTTTAATGCTTTTTTATAAGCTTCAAGCAGGTTGTCTCCAATAGCAACTCCACATGGATTGGTGTGCTTAATTATTGCTACGGCAGGTCTATCAAATTCTGAAACCAATTCAAAAGCAACGTCCGTGTCGTTTAAGTTATTATAGCTTAAATCTTTGCCTTGATATTGTGCAGCGGTAGAAATTCCTGCTCTTAATTTAATTTTGCCATCATTTCTAGAATAATAAGCTGCTTTTTGATGAGGATTCTCACCATATCGCAGGTTTTGTTTTAACTCTCCGCCAAAAGTAATGCGTTCTGGGAAAATCTCACCGTTTTGACGATTAAACCAGCTGGAAATAGTCGTATCATAAGCTGCTGTTCTGGCAAAAGCTGTTGCAGCAAGCTGTTTACGCATTTCAGGGGAAGCCTCACCATTGTTCTCAACTATATTTTTCTCGACTTTTGCATAGTCTTCAGGATTTACAATCACTGTTACAAAAGCATGATTTTTAGCGGCTGCACGTATCATTGTTGAGCCTCCAATATCAATGTTTTCTATACACTCATTGAAACCTGCTTCAGCTTCTACTGTTTCTTTGAAAGGATATAAATTAACTACCAGCAAATCTATAGGGTCAATGTCGTGTTCTGCCATTGCTTTTTCATGTTTAGGATTATCTCTAGCACATAAAAGCCCGCCATGAATTGCAGGGTGAAGAGTTTTGACTCGACCATTTAATATTTCAGGGAAACTGGTGTATTCAGATACTTCTTTGACAGTGATTCCAGCATCAAGCAGAACTTTAGCTGAACCGCCAGTAGATAGAATTTCCACACCGTTGTCGCTTAGAAACTGAGCAAAATCAACGATTCCTGTTTTATCAAACACAGAAATAAGTGCACGTTTAATTGCAGTTTTGCTTTTGTTTTTTAACATTAAAACTACTCCTGATTCTCTGGCTTTTTATATTCTGGAACAAGTTCTCTTAGAATAGCAAATGCTTTTTCTTTTTTATTAGAAAGGCAATGCTCTTCAAGCTTGTCTAGTTGGCAAGATAAGGCTTCATATTCAACGGCTCTGGGTTCTGCAAGCAAAATTCCTGCCATAGATGTGGTTAGTAAAGGTTCTGCTCCATGAAAAATCTCTTCAAACAGTTTTTCTCCAGGACGCAATCCAGTATATTTTATTTTTATATCTTTTTCAGGTATAAAACCAGCAAGCTTGATAACTTGTTTTGCTAAATCAGCTATTTTTATAGGCTCGCCCATTTCTAAAACAAAAATCTTTCCATGCAGTTCTTTTTCCTGCTGGTTTTTTGTTTTTCTTGAGCCAAGAGTAGAAGCTTGAAGTATCAGTTCGACCGCCTCACGAATAGTCATAAAATACCGTTCTACGTCTGGGTGTGTAACGGTAAGAGGCTCTCCGTCTGCAAGCTGTTTTTGAAACAAAGGAACTACAGAACCTGTTGAACCAAGCACATTCCCAAAACGCACAGTAACATAACGAGTAGCTGAGCCTTTGTTAGCACTTTCACTAATGTCCAAAGCCTGACAATAGCATTCTGCCATGCGTTTTGTTGCTCCCATAACATTTGTAGGATTTACAGCTTTGTCGGTAGAAACCATAACCATAGCTTTTACGCCGAATTTTCTACAAGAATCTGCAACAATACGAGTCCCAATAGTATTTGTCATAATGCCTTCTATAGGATTCATTTCAGTCATAGGAACATGCTTTAATGCTGCTGCATGGAATACCAGTTCTGGCTTTTCATTTTTGATTATATCATTAACACGCTGGCGATTGCGTACATCACCAATAACAGCACGTTTTGACAGCTTAGAATGACGTTTGCCAAGCTCCATATCAATCGAATAAAGATTAAATTCTGAATTCTCGAAAAGAGTAATATGCGATGGTTCAAAATCAGAAATTTGGCGTACAAGTTCGCTTCCTATAGAGCCTCCTGCTCCTGTAATCATAACACTGCGACCTTTGATAAGAGCAAGCAAACCGTCATTATCTAAGACTCTTTGAGGTCTTTGCAGCAAGTCTTCAATATCTATAGGTCTAACTTCAATTTTATCAGTAGAACCTGAACGCAAAGCATCAGGACGTGGTAGCCGTGAAAGAGTAAGCCCATATGATTCAGCTGTATCCAGTAATTTTCTAACCATTGCTCCATCAAGATTTTCATCGGTAAGAATAAGCTTGTGAGGACGCTGATTCTTTGAAGACAACTTGTCTATAACAGACGGCAGTTCATCAATTTCGTCCATGACTTCAACGTTTTGGATTCTCATTCCTATACGTTTGTCTGCAATTATGCCGACTACACGATATGAAGATTCAAGGTCTCGTTTCATTGCTCTGATGAATAAATCAGTCGCATTATCTGCTCCGATAAGAAGAACTGGAATTTTCAAACGGTTTTTCTCAAATTTAAGCTCGTACTTATGGTCTTTTATTATGCGATATAAAAAACGTGGAGCACCAAGCATTGCTGTCAGAACAAACCAGTTTATGAACAAAGCAGAGCGAGGAAGAATATCTATTCCTGAAGCAAGAAACAGTGCAAGCAGAAAAATCAGAATAGTAATGGTAACAGCACGTACTATTGCGACTAAATCATTCAAAGAAGCATAACGCCATACGCCTCTATACATATTTTGAGTGCGTAAAACAACTCCAGCGATAAGAGTGAATCCGCATATTGCATTGAATATATACCAATCAGGGAAATAGCCGTTAAAGTCACTTCCCAGCCTTAAATATAAAGCTAGAGGAAAAGAAATTGCTACCATCAAAATGTCATGTAAAAAGACTATTCTGGAGCGTGTTATTTTAAAAATTGAATTGGTTTTCATGTGTAATTCTTTTTTTCCACTCCGTTGTCATTCTCGAACCTTTAGGTTCTAGAATCCAGTCTTTCTTGACTGTTTTTCTGGATTCCAAGCCATTCTGGCTGAGAATGACAATAAAATCACTATAATCTTTTATAGTCTTACTTTTTACTTTTTGCCAGTGAACAAAACCAATTTGTTGTATCAGCAAGCCCATCTTCAATAGAAAAAGGCGGTTTCCAGCCAAGAGTTTCTGTAATTTCTGAACCGTCTATTTCTAATGACTGCGTTAATCGTTCAATAACAGCTTTTTTGCCTGTTAATTTTCCTGCTAATTTTAGCAAGAATACAGGCACAGGAAATACTAACGGTGATTTTTCCATAGCTTTGGCTGTTTTTCGCACTAATTCTGATGTAGAAACTGCTTTTTTATCACATAAAAGGAAAGTTTTTCCGCCAGCTTTTGGATTTTTCAAACACTCGATAATTGCAGAAGTCAGATTCCCCACATACAGTAAACTGCGGCGGTTTTTAATACAGCCCAAAGGCAAAGGAATCCCTTTGTAAACAGCTTTCATAAGCGAAAGGAAATTCCCCTTTACACCTTCTCCATAAATAAGCGGAGGACGCAAAATCACCATTTCTATTTTTTCAGACAGCTTGTAAAGAGCCTGCTCGGCTTCTGATTTTGATACACTGTAAGGGTCAACAGGACAAGGTTTGCCATTGTTTGTAAAAGGCTTGTTTGTCGTAAATTCTCCATTTACTTTAGCCGTGCTTATAAAAACAAAGCGTTTAACTCCTGCTTTTACAGCCTGTTCTGCAAGGGTAATCGTTCCATCTGTATTTACTTTTCTGAAAAGCTCCAAAGGATTTTCAGAACTTTCTTTCATTACATGAACTCTTGCTGCCAGATGAACAATGCAATCAATGCCTTTGAGGGCTTCAGTCCAATCGGTATTAACGTTTATATCAGAAATTTCACATGTTTTTATAGCAGTAAAAGTTTCAGGAGTCCTAACCGTTCCTAACACATCAAAGCCAGCTTTTAGCAGGTCATCGCACAGTCTTTTCCCTACAAAACCGTTAGCCCCAGTTACAAGAACATGCTTAGTCATGTTTTTCCTGCTCGTTGTCGTCAGATTCCTGTTTGTTTTTATTTGCTGATTTTTTTGTTAAACTACTAACATCAGAAGCAAATTCGTTAAAATCAGATATGACGGCTTTTGCACCTTCTCGCAGGGTAGGTTCTTTAACTCCCCAGTTCTGTAAAACACTCAATGTTCTGCCAACTAACAGTAGAGCAAAAAGAACAATTCCCTCTGGCACGGAAGTAAATTCAGTCATAATTGCAAGAACAGTTAGAGCTACGTTTGTTTTGCAAAGAAGAATAAGCACTTGCTTTGGATTAGCACCTTTCTGAATTGCTATTTGATAAGCATGTTCTCGGTGAGCTTCCCATATTTTTTTTAATTTTAACGCACGTTTTGCAAGAGTAAAAGTCGAATCGCACAGGTAATACATCGTAATTATTAAAGCTGCACACCACATGCCGTTTGCAACAAGAACAAGCAAAAGCCAGCCCATGAAAAAGCCAAGAGGAACGCTTCCTACGTCTCCAAGGAAAATTTTTGCAGGAAACCAGTTCCAGAAAATAAAGCCTAAAGCAATGACCGCCGCAATCAGCCCATAACCTCCAAGATACAGAGGCAAAGCCCCAGAAGAAGCCATAAGAGCAAGGGCAAATCCTATGCTTGCCGTTTCAACACCTGTAATGCCGTCAATGCCGTCCATAAAATTATAAAGATTAATAAACCACACCCATAAAACAGCGGCTAGAGTCCAATCAAGGAATAAAGGCAAATGTCCTTGAAAAAACAATGTATCTGCAGGAAAAACAGTTATTCCAAGAATCGCTGCCATAAAATGACCGCCGAGTCTGAAAAGTGGGGATAGATTCCTTTTGTCATCAATCCACGACATGATGGCAAGACCTGCTCCACAGGCTAGTATTATATAAATTCCATTGCCGAACTCGTTTTTATTTTCTCCAATTGAAGCAAGTACCGTCATAACAGCCCAGCTTAGAATCAAAGCCCCGATTACAGCGATTCCGCCTCCTCTTGGGACAGGCGTTGAATGGCTGGAGCGTTCATTTGGAACATCAAGAATCTCATGTTTCAACAAATATTTAAGCACAAACCTCGTTCCAACACACGAAACTAAAGCAGCAGCTGCACACAAAATGAATATAGTATTCCAAGTCAACATAGCGTTTCCTTAAATGTTATTTGCATACTTGTTTATACAATGAAGCGGTTTGTTCTGCCACAATTTGTTCTGAATATTCTGTTTCTATTGATTTTCTTGCGTTTTTCCCAAGTTTTTTCCTTAAATCTACATCATTGGCAAGCCGTTCCAAAGCATTAGCTAAACTTTCTGCATCTTTTACAGGGACAAGCAAGCCGTTTTCTTCATGTTTTACAAGCTCACGACAGCCAGCAACATCAGCTGTTATCATCGGTCTTCCGCAAGCCGCAGCTTCCAGCAAGCTTTTAGGCATTCCTTCACGGTAAGACGGCAAAACAGCTATATGAGAGTTTTTCCAAATATCTGCTATATCTTCGGTATATCCTCGCCATTCGATTGTTTTTTGCCATTGTTTAAGTGTTTTTATTGGAATAGTTCGGGGATTAGCCAAATCGGTATCACCTATCAAAACGATACAGATTTTAACGTTGCGATTTTTTAAGATTTCAGCCGCTTCTACAAGCTCGCCAACACCTTTATCCCACAACATTCTTGATACAATCGAGGCTGTAACTATTCCATCAGGTTCAATCATTGGCTTATATTTTACGGTATCAACTCCAGAGCCTTTAATTTTTACTATACGTTCAGGGTTGACGATTTTTTTATTAATGAACAGGGAGGAGTCATCTTCATTTTGAACAATAAGGCGGGAGTTTTTTCTATTCAGCAGAAAACGGAAAGCAGTAACTATAATTTTACGCAGAATCCGCATTTTAAGGTTGTTATTAATAAACAAAGCTCCCATTCCAGCCATTGCATTTATGACCGCAGGAACTCTTGCTATCCATGCGGCAAGCGAGCCATAAAGCACAGGTTTCATAGCAACATGATGAACTATGTCAGGCTTTTCTTTT
>DAOWDM010000261.1 GCA_030639035.1 Alphaproteobacteria bacterium | reverse complement strand
TGTGATATTCTTGTTTGTCCTCCAGCAATTCTTATCCCAAAGGTAATTAATGCAGTAAAAGATTCTGGAGTCGCTGTTGGCGGTCAGGATTGTCATATGCAGACTTCTGGTGCTCATACGGGTGATACCAGTGCTGAAATGCTGAAAGATGCAAGCTGTACTCATGTTATTGTCGGTCATTCTGAAAGACGTACTGACCACAAAGAATCCAGCGAAACTGTATGTGCCAAAGCAATAGCCGCACACGAAGCTGGTCTTGTTTCAGTTATATGTATTGGTGAAAGCAAAGAAGAGTACGAAAAAGGTGAGACTCTTAATGTTGTAAGCAAACAGCTTAAAGGTTCTCTACCAAAAGACACAAATGCAAAAAACACTGTAATTGCTTATGAACCTATATGGGCTATTGGCACAGGGCTTACTGCTACACCTGAAGACGTTGCTAATGTTCATGCTTCAATTCGCAAAGAACTCGCAGAAATTATTGGTGATGAAGCAAACAAGATTAAAATCCTTTATGGCGGATCTGTGAAACCGTCAAATTCTGCTGAACTTATGGCTCTTGAAGATGTTGATGGAGCGTTAGTTGGCGGTGCAAGTTTAAAAGTTGAAGATTTTTGGGCAATTGCTAAGAGTTGTCTCTAGAATTTCTAAAAGGAAAACAAAGTTATGCAGACTGTATTATTAGTCATTCATATTATTATAGCTCTTACGCTAATTATCATAATCCTGCTTCAGCGTTCAGAAGGCGGTGCATTAAGCGGTCTTGGCGGCGGTGGCGGCGGAGGTCTTATTAGCAGACGTTCCGCAGGGAATCTGCTTACACGCACCACAGCAACGCTTGGCACTTGTTTTATGCTGACAAGTATAGTGCTTGCTTTGATGTCTCGTGAAGGCATCGAAGATAAAGGCTCGATATTAGATAAAACTGTTATTGAAAGCTCAGAATCTGCTAAAGATGCTGATATGAAAAATAAACAGCTTCCAGCAGAACCTTCTGCCCCATTATCTGAATAAAAGAATCAAAGGCGACTAATGACACGGTTCATTTTTGTTACTGGCGGAGTTGTTTCCTCATTGGGAAAAGGACTCGCTTCTGCAGCTTTAGCAGCTTTGCTTCAAGCTCGTGGTTATAAAGTACGACTTAGAAAGCTAGACCCTTACATCAATGTTGACCCTGGAACTATGAGTCCATATCAGCATGGTGAGGTGTTTGTTACCGATGACGGAGCAGAGGCTGACCTTGACCTTGGACACTATGAACGTTTTACAGGAGTTCACTCCAGAAGAAGCGACAACGTTACTACTGGTCGTATTTACTCCAAAGTAATCAAAAAGGAACGTCGAGGAGATTATCTTGGCGGTACAGTTCAGGTTATTCCTCATATCACAGATGCTATTAAAGAATTTATTCTTTCTGATATTACAGATGAAGACTTTATAATATGTGAAATTGGCGGAACAGTTGGTGATATTGAAAGTCTTCCTTTTCTTGAAGCTATACGTCAGCTTGCCAATGATTTGGAACGCAATCAGACTATGTTTGTGCATTTGACTCTGCTCCCTTATATTGCAACGGCAGGCGAGCTTAAAACAAAACCTACACAACATTCTGTAAAAGAATTGCTGGCAGTCGGGATTCAGCCAGATATGCTTCTTTGCAGAAGCAGTATTAATATAGAAGAAGAAGAACGCAGGAAAATAGCTCTTTTCTGTAATGTACGCCCTGAATGTGTTATTGCTGCTCTTGATGTTGATACTATTTATCAAGTTCCTGTTGCATATCATAATGAAGGTATGGACGTTCAGGTTTGTAAATATTTCAATCTTCCAAGCGATGAAGAATTAGATGTTTCACGTTGGAGCGATATTGTAGAGCGTGTCCGCAATCCTGAGGGGCAGGTTACAATTGCAGTAGCTGGCAAATATGTCAAAATGCTTGATGCTTACAAGTCTTTGAACGAGGCTTTGATGCATGGCGGAATCGCAAATAATGTAAAAGTAAACATTAAGTGGATTGATTCCGAAGTCTTTGAAAAAGAAGACTCTTTAGAATTGCTTGTCGGAGTAGATGCAATTCTTGTCCCGGGTGGCTTTGGTGAACGTGGAGCTGTGGGGAAAATCAATGCTGT
>DAOWDM010000246.1 GCA_030639035.1 Alphaproteobacteria bacterium | reverse complement strand
ATCTTGTCAAACTCAGTCGTCATCCTGAACTTGATTCAGGATCCATCTTCTTTTTTGACAGTAAAGTAAAAAGGTGGATTCTGAATTAAATTCAGAATGACGGTTGGAGTGTTCAGAATGACAGCGAGTTTTTTGTCATCGAATTAGATAACATTTACAGCAATGACAGCGGAGGGAAACACACAATAACAGTGCCGAAATGCTCTAATGTGTCAAATAAGCAACAGTTTCATTTAATGTAGCTTTAATTTTACGTCTTTTCCATTTATTTTTTATTAATTAGTATGATATACTCTAATAGCTTGTAAATTTAAATGGAGTCTCGTAATGAAAAAGTATTTAGTTGCTGTTTTTTTTCTTTTCTTAATTTTTCCATCATTATCTAAAGCAGATAGTGCAGGTAAAAATTTATCTGTTGAATCTGTAGAAGGTGCGATAACGCTCAAAACTGATAAAGCTTTCGAATTGTTCGAAGATGGTGCTAGTTTTCTTGATGTCAGAAGTCCTGAAATGTTTGAAAAAAATAAAATTCCAGAATCTGTCAATATGTTTTTCAAAAACAATTTTACAAAAGAAAAGTTAGCTGAATTTTTTCCTGATAAAGATAATTCTCTTGTTATTTACTGTGGCGGAATATACTGCCCATACAGTGCTCCAGCCTCTGAAAAAGCACTTAAATGGGGATATAAAAAAGTATATTACTATCGTGAAGGCGTGCCAGCATGGGAAGAAGCAGGTAACCCAGTTGAATAAATCTTATTACCAAGAACGGGACTTTAACTGTTTCGTTCTTGGTAAAATTTAATGCTGTCATCTGAAATTTAATGTTTAGAGAGATTTATAATGTGGAACAATCTTAGCTTTGCTAAAAAAATATTATTGCCGATTGCTGTGCTGTTTATAACTTTAAATATTTTTTCTGCTTCACAGCAGTATATAGATAATCAAAAAAGCTATGATGAAATATGCATAAGAAACTATGAGACTATATCAAAGGTTATATCTAATTACATAGGACATAATAAGACTCGTTTAAATTCTGTCGTTAAAGAAGCTATAGGAAACGGAAGAGCTATTGTTATAGCTTTGACTTCTAAACCTATAGATGAAAAAGTATATATTAGGACATTTAAGACATTTGAAGCTGTTTATGGCAGTCAGTTGTACAGTGTTGGTTTTTGTAAAAATGGTCAATTAAGCGGAATCAATACGAATAAAAACAAAAATATTACATTAGATTCAGGATACTGCTCAAACGAAGTCTCTAAGAGCAACATTAAAGAAGCCTTAAAAAAACAATATAAAATAAAACCTCAGCCTGCTTTATTTAAAATTGATGATGATATTGTCATTTCAAGGTTTGTTCCTATTACAAAATACTCAAGAAGAGCGAGGGGAAAAGAGTTAATAACTCTAGTAAGGGTAGATATAGGCTTTGAAGATGTTATTAAAGATATTGAAGATTTAACAGGTGGAAAAGCTTTAGTTAAAACAGGAATTCCAGAGAATAATTGTTCAATTGATAAAAAAACATATCATTTAACTGTAAATATCCCTCTTAGAAATACAACAGAGGATGTAATCGGATATGTTGAGGTTGAAATTGATGCGTCTGAAATTCTAAAAGAACAAGACAAAGCTATGATTCTAAAAATAACAACAGAAGCTTTTGTGTTGTTATTATCGTGGGGTATCATTTATTTATTGTGCAAATTTATAATGATTTCTCCTATTCTAAAAATTACTTCCGTTATGAATAAAATTGCCAAAGGTAATCTTGATGTTGAAATTTCTGAAATAGAACGAGGAGATGAAATTGGTGCAATGGCAAAAGCCATTAAGGTTTTTCAAAATAATGCTGTAGAAAAAACACTCTTAGAAGAAGAACAAAAACTTGCTAAAGAACGAGCAGAAAAAGAACAAAGACAAGCAATACTTGATTTAGCAGACAATTTTGAAACTAGTATTAAAGGAATTGTTCAAAATGTATCTTCTTCTGCAGCACAAATGCAGTCTTCTGCTGAAGAACTTTCTTCTTACTCTGTTCAGGTTTCAAGTTTATCATCTGATGCCGTTTCTGCAACAGAACAGGCTTCTTCTAATGTTGCAACAGTAGCTACCGCCGCTGAAGAGCTGACAGCTTCAATAGGCGAAATAACACAACAAATTAATACTGCTGCTGAAATGTCTCTAAATGTTGCAGAAGAAACAGAAAAAGCAAATAATCAAATCCTTAGTCTTTCTGAAGCAATTGAACATATTGGAGAAGTAATAAATCTTATTAATGATAGTGCAAGCCAGACGAATCTTCTGGCTCGTAATGCTACGATTGGAGCTGCAAGAGCAGGGGATGTGGGTAAAGGTTTT
>DAOWDM010000177.1 GCA_030639035.1 Alphaproteobacteria bacterium | reverse complement strand
CGAATCAAAGAAATCAATGAAAACCTGAATCAGAATTCAAATGATCTTTTAGGGGCATCTTCCCGTCTTGGTTATGAGCTTGAAGCAGTTGGAGAAAGCTTGCATCAGCAAGGTGTTGAACTAACAAGAATTGCAGGCGAAACAATATCTAGCTCCTCTGCTGCAGGAGAAGAACTTGAAAAACGAGCTAATCAGTTTACTGAAGTAGCTGTACTTACAGTAGCACAGATAAAAGATGTTGGTGGAACTCTTGAGAATCAAACAAAAGAACTTGATGGAGCATCTGCTAACGCTACAGATAAAGTAAACACTGTTGGTGTTGTTATGAACAACCAAGGTCAGCAAATGATTCGTATATCAGAAGAAACGCAAAAAGCTGTTAAAGCATTTGGAAGTGCTTTGCGTGAACGTCTAGTTGATTTTACTAAAACAGCAGATGAATCAGCTGGCAAAGTTAATTCTCTTGGTAATGCAATTCAGCGTTTGGGAAAAGATTTTGAAGATGTTTCTAACAAAGGCGTTATACAGGTTGATGTAGCTAGTAAACGCTTGCAGGCTTCAGTCAAGGAAGTTTCAGAAAATTCAGAGAAAATTGCGGCTGATGTTAGAAATGCAGGTGAATCATTCCTGCGTCAGTCTGATGCTTTATCTGATGCTTCCGATGGTACAATGGAAAAACTTTTATCTCTTCTTGGTATGCTGCATAAAAATTCAGAAGAAATAACATCATCTGGAGATGATATAGTTGAACGGTCTATTAAAGTTGGTGAAACATTCAATGTTCAAATAGAAGCATTAGTAGATGCTTCTAAAAAAGCTGAAAAACAGGCGATTGTTCTTGAAAAGCGTCAAACTGAAGCAAGTTCTGAACATTTCTTGAAAGATGCTAGCTTTATTATAGAAAGACTACAGTCTCTTGCTGTTGATATTGCTCGTATATTCCAACCTGATGTTGAAGAAGAATTGTGGAAAAAGTATTACGCAGGTGATCACTCTGCATTTTTAAGGCATCTTGGAAAGACACTTTCTAAACAACAAATAGAGTCAGTTAAAGAGCAATTCGAGGAAGATTCAGAATTCAGAGGGTATGTTACACGTTATATTGCTGAATTTGACGCTCTTCTTAACAACGCCAGATCCAGTGAACGCAGTGAAGTTCTTACGGCTATTATTACAGGTTCTGATGCAGGTCGTTTGTACATAATACTTTCTAAAGCTCTTGGACGTTTAGATTAGGATATTTAAAAATGTATAATGGTTTTAAGGAAGCAAACCCTATTCTAGTTGAAGCAACAAGAGGTAGTATTGTAGAGACTTTCCATCGCGGTTCCGTTACTATTGTTAACGCTGCTGGTAAAACTCTTCTTTCTATCGGAGATGTAGATACGCCAATGTATTTCCGCTCAACGGCTAAACCTTTGCAGGCTCTTCCTCTTTTGGAAAGTGGAGCAGCTGATAAATTCAACTTGTCAAAAGAGGAAATAACTCTTGCCTGTTCTTCCCATTCAGGAGAAAAAACACACATTGATGCTGTGAAAAAATGGTTAGAACGAATAGGGCTTTCTCTAGATGATTTAGAATGCGGTGTTGCTATGCCATATGGAGCTGAAGCTGCATTTAAGCTTAAAGCTGAAGGTGGAAAACAAGAACAGGTACATAATTGCTGTTCAGGAAAACATGCTGGTTTTATGACTTTGGCTGTTCATATGGAATTTCCAGTTAAGGGATATAGCAAACAAAATCACCCTGTGCAGAAAATAATTAAAACTTCATTTGAAAAATTGATAGGGCGTGAAATAACCAATAACCAGATAGGAATAGATGGCTGTGGTGTTCCTGTGTATTGTTTTTCATTAAAAGAAATAGCTTTTGCTTTTGCTAATCTTTCCAAAACCTCCAAGGATATGAAACGGATAATAGATGCGATATTACAGTGTCCCGAGTATCTTGGAGGAAAAAACCGCTACGATACCGAGGTAACAAAAATTTCTGGAAATGTAATTACAAAAAGTGGAGTGCAGGGAGCTCAAATAGCAATTATCACTGAAAAAGGTTATAGTATTACATTGAAAATTGATGACGATAATGAAACTGCAAAACGTGTTGCAATGTCATCTATTCTTAATGAATTAGGTGCATTAAACGATGAACACATGAAAAAACTCGACAGATGGCTAAAACCAGATATGAAAGATGCTAACGGAAACATGGTCGGACACATCAGACCAACTGCTTTTCTAAAAAAGAAAGTATCAGAATGTAGTATGTAATACTTTATTCCTAACATATTCGGAGCGTAGCGCAGCCTGGTAGCGCACTTGCATGGGGTGCAAGGGGGCGGAGGTTCAAATCCTCTCGCTCCGACCATAAAGTAAAGAGTTTCGTCTACAGACAGGTTTTTTCTTTTTAGAACTTTGACATATCACTTAAAAACGTGTAGTATATATAGTGTTAAGTGGAAGAATGTTCTTTCATGGGAGAGTCAAATGGTTCTTGATGTCATAAAAACAAATAATTATCAACCCGTTGTAAATTCTACGCGGGATAGTTCTCGCTCATCGCAACATCAAATCAATGACAATCAGCCAAAGGATTCAGCTGAGCATAATTTAGCCGTTAAAAGCTCACCACCAGAAAGCCTGTCAATAGCTCCTGTCGTTAGACAAGAAAATGTAAGTAAAGCACAGCAAGTGCCTCTGACAACTAACAATGCTGTTGTTCCTGCTCTTATAAATGCACAAAACAATACTGTAAATCCATCTCCTAAACAGCTTGATGCATACAAGACAATACATCTATCTAATGAAATCCAACCTGAAAAACCGCAAGATGATGTTGTTGAGTTTTCTGTAGAAAATAAAAGTTATGGATATGATTTAGGGATTCAAGATATTGAAAATTCAGTATTAGCACCTATTGAAGATTCTGAAAATGTTGCTTTTGCTGCATCTGAAAACCATAAAGCTTCTAATGCAGCTTCTAATGCAGCTTCTCATGAAACAGGGGTTGTAAGACAATCAGCTTCTTCTTTGTCTTCACAAAGTCAAACGGTTGCTACATCTCATGTCGAAGAATTAAAAGAACAGGCTATTATTGAAGTACAGAAAAAAACAGATGCAATTATAAGCGGAAAAAATGAAGGTTCAGCAGAAAGAACTGTTCAGAATTTTTCAGTAGAATCTCCTCTTGCAATGTTTTTACATGCGACACATTCGTATGCACAGCTTCAGGACAACAAAACAACTCCAAATGCAAACAGCCAGCTTGCACGCATTAAAAGCCTTGAAAAAATTGATATTTCCATATAATTCAAGCTGTTTTCTAAAAATCTATAAAAACTATACAAGATTCTTTTTATAAGAAACATCTTGTTAACTAGCTGTGTGTATCATTAAGTTAAAATGTGTATTTTCTCAGGAGTTAGCAGGTTATGACAATAATACGGCATATAATAGCTGTTGTTGCTGTTATTTTG